>JASJDX010000064.1 GCA_030064975.1 Pleurocapsa sp. MO_192.B19 | reverse complement strand
ATAAATTACGACTTTAATCCCTTTTTCGATCTACTGACTTTTTCCCGTTGCTCCCAGTAGACATTTTTGTAACTTGTCACGCATCATTGCTACTTCCTAAATGTTAAGAAACGTATGCGATTGCCCTGTGATGAATGCGTGGCAGAGTTGACAGAGAAAGCGATCGCGAATTCCTTCAAGCTCAAAACTCTAGAAGAACGAATAACTTTGATTGAACAAAGGTTAGCAGTAGCAGAAGACAGAATCGAATACACCAGTAAGAAGAAATGGACTAACTATATCTCAGCTAATCCCGTAGATATCATTCAAGATAGTGAAACAAAAATCTGTGGGATGAGTCTGAAGAAAAGGTCAGTAAATGGAAAAATCTAGATGGAATGTATTCTCTGCGGTCATGAAAAAGCACACAAACATGGAAAAACAGCCAAGGGAATCCAGAGGTATAAATGTCCTCACTGCGGTCAAACTTTTCCCGAAAACCTGAATACTTTATATTACAATCGACACCTTAGTTCTGACGAGGTTCATACAATACTCCAATCCCACGCCGAAGGTAGTAGTCTCAGAGGGGTAAGTCGGATTAGTGGTCGAGCTTATGGCACGGTAGTGTCTCTAATTAGAGATGCAGCCCAAAAGGCACAAATGGTTCATAATCATGAAGTACAGCAAATCACAACCGAAGAAATTATTGGGGATGAAATGTGGTCTTTCATAAAAAAAACAGAAGCACTGTAAAGCGGAAGATTTAGAAATGGGAGATTGCTGGAGCGGAATTAGTTTAGCTTCCCGTGGTGGATTAATTATCGCTGCTCGTGTAGGGAAACATACTGATAGTTTTCTCAAAGAGATAGTGCTAAGTACAGAGGGCAAAACAGACTGTAAATATTGGAACACAGACAGTTGGGGCGGTTATGAGAGAGTTTTGGGCGAAGAGTATGAGCATTACATGGGGAAAGATCGAACTCAACGTCTTGAACGAACCAATGGAATTGTAAGACAGCAAACGGGCCGATGGCATCGACGACAAAATAAGTTTGGGAAAGTCTGGGAGCAAACAGAGATAACCACAAGGCTAGTAGTCAGTTATTTCAATTGGATTTGGTCAAATATTCGATGGGGAACAACCGCAGCAATGAGGGCAGGATTAACCTCAAAGCAATGGAGTTGGAACGATCTTGTTAGCTATCCTACAGTTATTTGATGCACTACCCGATCATTCATATCAACACTTATATCATCTAACTATTAATTCAACCGCACTTGTGCGGTCTAATCCCATCATCAGGGCTTTATCATAAAAATCAGAGCCCATTTTAGGGTAAAGTCATGGGTTAGCCTTTACCTCTATGGCTAACCTGACTATCCTTATTTCAAGTTTACCCTAGAACACCGATTCATTAATCGAAAACCAGAACTGATTTACTGTTGAGCGATTTGAATATATCTGAAAAACTGCACGTAATTCGCGATTGTTGCTCGCGAATCTCTCCCGAAGCTGACTCATTTGTTGGGCGAAGCCCGAGATTTCTTTTTCTGGGCTAGCAGCCGAGCCGTGGAGACATGGGGATGGCGTGGGTCATAAGGCGGTTTAGGCTTTTTCTTTTTCGGTTTTCTCGGAGCCGAAGTAAAAGCTTCCAGTTTGACAAACTGCGCCCAGTCTTGAAGCAGAGACGAAAATTGAGGCAGGCTCATGGTGGCCAAGTCTTGCCAATCTTCTGGTGGTAAGGCAATCATCATGCCCTGATAAGTAGCGTCGAGTTCTTCACCCAGATAGTAATAGGATAGTTTTTCTCGGCAGTCTCTACCATGAACACTAGCTAGGACTCCCTTGAGAGTTGAAAACAGATTGTAAGCGACCAAGGCCATACAGAAAGAAAAAAGCGCGGCTCTCGGATAGCCCAAGGTCTTAATTTCACAGTGAAATATTTCCGTGGCTACCTGAAACAAAGTTTCTACCTTCCAACGCTTTCGATACAATTGTGCCACCAACACAGAAGGAGCATCGGTCTCAGGTAAATTAGTCAACAGAGCGATTTGAGTCTCCCCATTCCGCGTCGGTCGGTCTAATTGCACCACAACTCGGCGACAACAACAGGAGTGACCTTCATAACTGACTACTCCGGTTTGCTCAAACACCTTTCCCCCGTCAGTGTGACCGACCCAAACCAGTTCACTTGCAGCTATCCAAGGTAGGTTTTGATGTTGACGCACCAGAAAAAAGGCTTGCTTGGACTCAATGCTAAAGAGCAATTCGGTCGTGCAGAAATTACGGTCGCCAATCCATAACTCACCCGCTTCGACTGTTTCTAACACCTCTGGTAACAGGGAACGCTCTTGGGCATGACCATCTTCACAAGGGAAAATATCAGTGGCTAGCCCCAGTGCTGGGTCAAGCACGACCAGAGATTTCCCAGGCAAAGGTCCCGAAGGCGTGTTGAGCAGCACCTCAAGACGATGTTCTGTGGCTCCCAAACCATTGCCATCCAGAATTTTGACTCGATATCCTGGCAACAGCTCTGGCTGTTCTCCCCCTAACTGATGAAGAATAGTAGCTAGGTCAATAGCTGTGGATTTAACTAAAGCTTTACTGACACTCGGTTCTAGACGATTGAGTTTGTCATAAACTGCGGTTTTCGACACGCCAATTTCTGCTGACATCGCTTTGTAGACTACTCCAATACTCTGACGGACGCTACACACTACCTGGGTCATCATCTTGACCAACGTCGAGAAGAGCAGATCCCTGGTGTATCCCGTTTGCGCCGTCTTCTCAAATAAATCATCCAGTTTCTCAGGAGCCAATACCACTTCCATCAAGGCTCTAACAATGATAGTGATGGGACTCTTGTTCACAAAGCGTTCAAAAATAGGACTGAGCCACATAAGCAACCTTCTTTCCCGACTTAATGAGAAGATAATTCAATAATTGAAGAAAAAATGGTCAAATTTTTTGACGATTCTTCCCCTGATTAAACCGCAAAATAGCTGTTTTTTCGACTCCTGATTCTATTTTTTGGAGATTTCAGTTAGCAACTCAGGCAATTATACAACCCACTTTTTGATTTCTCTGCGTTCTTAACCTTGACTGAGTATGACTTTCAGCATTTATTAACTTAACCTTGACTGGGCTGGAATTGTTAGTCCTATGTAACCACCAACTCCTACTTGAGCTAAGTCAATAAAAGCATAACGGTAGTCTTTATCTATTACAGCTAGAGTTAACGATCCTCCTATCAAAGTAGATACAACACCAGCTAGAACGAAGTCTTTGATTTTTGTCTGTTCCATGATTTTTTAAATAGATAACTTCCACGCTTTTAATCATGAAGCTAAAACCCTGAAACCATGATTAGGCATAGGTTTTGTTGTTGAAAACTTGTGTTTTTTTTATGATTGTCGGCGTTTACGTAGCAAGCGAACAATTAACAACGCTAAGCCGTCCAGTTTAGTGAACAGCCTCTCTGAAGCGACGAAAAACTAGGCTTTTCCCGCCAAGCAGTTCGCTCTTCTTACTGACTTGCAGAGCTTTGATTCCAATTTTTTTGTCTGTCACAGACTTGCTGTACACGCTCAATCTCATCGTCAAAAGCCCTATCCTGAAAGGCTTTTAGTTTGCCGTCCAGAAAACTGAACAGCAAGCGCGTACTTTATTGTTCCGTTGCTACCCAAACCCCGAGCCAGCTAAAAATCTATATCGACAAATATTAGAAAAGGCGACAGAAATTGGCTGGCCAAGAAGAAGAATTGATGCTCAAATCCGTTTGAACGAGATTGCTATCCAACTAAATGCTCCAGATGATCTAGGTGAAGTTGAGCAATCATTGAAAAGAATCCTAGATGAAGCGGAAAACAACAAATATAAGCTTGGCATTGCTCGCTGTCAAGCTGCTTTAGCTAGTTTGTTTTCCAAGCAAAAAGCTCGAGATGAAGCCTGCTTCTGGGCAACTCAAGCAATATATGAGTATGACCGTCTTGGAATGAGCGATGAGGCGGAAGAAATGACCTCACTGTATAAGTCTTGCTCGATCTCAATGAGTTAAGAAATTGAGGGAGTTGGTTGCACGAGGAGCAATTTTTGAAGATGCTCCAGGCGATCGCCCTACGAACCACCCCGAATATCCAAAGTAACTTCAGCAGTAATCGAGCGCTCATTCTGTCCCAATATCTTAACCCGTCGTACCTTCCCGCGATAAGGAGAATAAACAGAGGTTAACTGCTCTAATTCCTCATCCACTTTATCTAACTGAGTCTGTAGCGAGTTTATTTGCTCCTGCTGCTTCTGCAATGATGTTTGATAGTCGGATACTTTTAGGCTGTGTTCGTACTGCTGTTTTTGGTAGTTAAGTTTAGCCTCATCTAGTGCTGCGATCGCCTTCTCCACATTAATTGATGCTGCTAGTTCCTGGCGTTTTAGATCGGCTAGCTGCTGCACTTTCTCAGATTCAAATACTTGAACGTGCCAGGGGTCTTTGTGGTAGAACTTCTGGTCAAAGTTATTTATCTGACGAGCGATCGCATCTAAATTAAACTGAGCCTGTTTGAGTGATGCTAACTCAGTCTGAAACTTGGGAATAGGTACGGGTTTTAGTTCTTTAAGTGGCAGTCTGACACGAGCGAGAGATGATTCTAGCCTCTGCTTCTTGGCTTGTAGTTTGGTGCGTTCGGCAGTGCGATCTGAGATAATATCCCCTACATTAATTCTCTGTCCTTCAGTTACCTTCAAGTCTGTGAGTTGGCTTAAAACTAGGGTGATGGTGTGACGATTGCGTTGATAGGTGGTTTGCTCTTGGGTGACTGGTGATGTTGCCTGTAGGTTGGTGTTGTTGGCATTGAGGAAGGCATAAGCCCCAATGCCTAAAAGTAAGTATCCCAATAGTTTGTAGACAGACTGGTTAGCAATTCTCTTCATCACAGTTACCGTTATTGGTCATCTGTTTCTGTCTTAGACTATTGGAAGTTGTTTGGGTGCGATCTGAGTCTGGTTAGGGCGATCGCTATTCACCATTATTCTACGTCGCGCTGTGGAAAGACGTAATGGCTGATTAACTTTGATAGCAGATAGAGAAGTAATTTCACCTTCGGGTTTCCAGTCTTTCAATTGACCTTCTAAATCGGCAAGACGAGCGAGGAATTCCCATTTTTGGCGACAGAACCCGCTTTTCTGCTCTAGATCGTCAACGACAACCAACGCCGACTATTTCCCTAGCTAACTACCATTGGCTTCAACAGTCACAACTCTTTGAGTTTCTGCTTCCGCCAGTTCCGCTTTACTTTCCGCAATAAGATCTTCGAGGGCTTCAAATGCTTCGGCTAAGACATTTTTACTTTTTTCTACCGCAATTATGCTAGTTTTGATAGTCGCCTTAGCAAGAGGTTTGCCCGCTTTAGCCAAAGGCACACCGAGGATAGGTGCTAGAATGACCGCGCCAGCACCAATAGCAAGACCTGGCAAGCCAAAGTCTTCCACAAAATCTCCAAAATCAATTTCAATAAAAGACATGATACACCTCCGTTTAATTCACGCATTCAACGCTCGAGGAAGCAGCGGTATTGAAAGTTTTCTAACTCAATCTTCTAAGTTAATCTCGTAGTTCTGGCGTAGGCTCAGTTCGGTCTGCCTCAGCGAGAGCAACTTCCGCTTGTCTTCTTCTGTGATTACTGCGTATTTGTGTTCTAGCTCAATAATCTCCTGTTGGAGTTGGGCAAGCTTGAAACCTACTGTTGTGGCGTTAGTTGTCATAATGTCCTCACCACCTAATTAGCGAACATTCTGCCGTCTTTTCTTTGGCGAGTCAGGAGTCAGAATTTGCTGGCTTGACGGTAACTTTGAGTAAGGATAAGTACTTACTCAACCTTACTATAACCTAATTAGAGAACCCCGAAAACTAAATGTTCAAAAACTAAATCTTCGCCGCCAACGGTTCACTATTTGCTAAATAAACTGGGTTGAACTACCTTAGCCTCCACCGTCCCCACTGCATACTGTTCCTTCAAAAGAGCGCGCGCCCTCTCCAAACTACAATAATTCAACTTCAAACTACTTCCCTCTTACCCTCAAGTCTAGGTTGAATAATCAGAGAGCGGAGCAATTGGAAAATTCAGGTAACATAATACAAGACAACCACGACAAGCACTAAAAACACGCCCAATCCCACCGCTGCCACACCAGCCTCACCTTTATGTCTAAATTTAATACCTAAAAAGCTGACCCAAACCTCTCCTGGAGCTTCGTCTCTTCTTGTCTGAGGGCTTTCCTTTATTAGCTGAAATCCACGCATTGTCACAAATGCTGCGAAAACAAATACTGCTAAGAAGACAATATATTCGTTCATTAGACTCTCGGCTTCGGTGAAATAACTTTAACTGTCACCATACCTACAGCATACTGCTCCTTCAAAAGCGCGATCGCCACAAATTGCAATTTATGTTCAATAACCAGTATTAATTTATTGGTTGTTGGTTGGGTGCGATCTCGCGCAGCGAGGCACTTCGTGGTCAGGCTTCGCCTGCGCCGAAGGCGATCGTATTCGCTCGGAGGAGCAATTGTTAACGGGGCGGGTTAGGTCGTACTACGCTCTCTTGATGGCTTCCGGGTAGTTGCGGTTTTTGGGTGCGAAAGAGAAAAACTGGTAGGGACGGCAAATGGCTAACCGTCCCTTGCGGCATCTCTAACTGGGCAGCGATCTGGTAGTAGGTTTCCATCGGGCAGGCAAGGCGAAACAAACGCTCGTATAAAATGGTAGTGATCAGCTTCTCGAACAGTCGCGGAAAATGAGATATTCTGTAAAAGTTGATAACTTCTTCTTTGGTGGCATCCGATGTGGCATCCGCCACCAGCAGCTCTCCGCCCGGCTTGAGGACGCGCCAACACTCACCGATGCCTTTTAGCGGATTTGGCCAGTGTTTGGCCGAACCGAAGCTGAAGACTACATCGAAGCTTGCCTCTGGAAAAGGAAGCATCTGCGCATCGGCAACCTCGAATTGTAGCGCATAGCCTTTGCGGTGAGCGCGCTGTCGGGCACGGGCAATTTGAGCCGTCGACAAGTCGATACCTGTCAAGCGGAGATGAGGATACCGTTCTTTCAAACGAATTGCGGACTGCCCACCCCCGCAGCCGACATCCAACACGCTGCACTCCCACTGTTTGGCGAGGAAATCCGCCAGTTTGGCATATTCGAGGATATAGGCATGTAAGTTAAGTGCATGATCTGCGATTAGATAATCGTACACCCAGGCTTGGAGATATGAGTATTTCTGAGGCAAATTACGAATGTTCACCCTTTTCGCCTCCATGTGGATTGCGTCCTAACTATTTACGGAAACTTTCTGTATATCCACCCTATAGGTCATGAGATCCAGAATTATTCTGTATATTCACCCTATGTAGGATGTTATCCCGAATTTTTCCGTATATTGTCCTTTATTGGTACGTTATCCCGAATTTTTCCAGATATCATACTTTGGTCTAGACTGCACTACCTTAATTTCTAACGTACCTACTGCATATTGAGCGTTAAGATATGCGATTGCGCGGAAGCGCACTGGCGAAGCCAATCGCTCTCTCCAACCCACAATAATTAAACTTCAAACTACTCCCACTAATGGAAGCCGTAACCATTTGATTAGACTCAATTGGTATCAATACATCTTCAGGGAAATCTACCGTTAGTTCTCCATTAAGAAATATGTCAGCATCGGGATAAGCCTGTTGTAATTCTTCCAGTGCGGAAATCGCATCTTCATCATTAAAAGTTAGATTCCTAATCTCAGTCCTAGCAGCTTCCCCGACGGTAGTTGTCACTTTGCTTGTGATTATCTGCTCTCCAGTTTTATAGACACCCTCGCCATCGGTAACTACAAACTCTTTTCCTTCATTCCCGATAATCAAATACTTACCATCGGCACTAGTGCGATTGGCGAAGCCACTGCCCTTCGGGCAATCGCTTGCCCAATAGCCTGTGATTCTCGCGTATACCTTATTGGCGTAATGCTAGAGAAGCTACCATGAGTGCCAACTCAAAAATATAAAGTTCTCAGTTGGACTTTGGAATACGAACTTATTGAAATTTTGTTAAAAACTGATGCAAAAATTTCATAAATTTAGCTGATTTCTATCCTAAAAGTTCTGACACTATTCGTTTTCAGAACTATCTTCGGCTTGTCCATGGCGATCACTATATGAATGATCGATTTCTGAAATCAATATACAGCAATGCTTTTACACTGTTTGGCACTTATGGTAGCTTCCCTAGCATAGAGCCTTATTGGTGCTAGCATTCTCGTTATAGATTCTGACAATACCATCTCTCAAACCTAGATTCTGAGAGACTTTCTGAGTTATACCGCCACCATTGGCTAGATAGATTCCGAATACTAGGAGGGCGATTGCGCTCCGCGCACTGCGAAGCAATCGCGATACCTAAAACCCATAATTCACCAGCTCCACCAGTTTTTAATCTCCTACGGGGATTTGATACAGAAATTGGCGATCCGATAGCAACGGAACAAAAAACAACACAGGACGTATAATTACAATTATTAAGCCAGAATTATCCTCAAAACTGTACTTACAAGTCCGATTATACGTACAGTTTTGACTAACTGAGCGTATAATTTGCCCAAAAAACAGCAATTATCTCTCAAAAAACTGCTCGTATAATTAGTAGACACTTTTTGTAGTTGTTTTGAATTTACTCAATAGAGTAATTATTTCAATTCTTGAAAAGAATATAGGATAAGGCTTTTAAGCTTTTATTTCATCGAATTATACGCGCAGTGTTGTTTTCTGTTCGTTTACTATCGGATCGCCTATTCGTTCTGTGCTATATGACTCTACCGAAAATAAGCTCTCAAATCAAATCAGCCTGTCAGACGATTGTCGCTTTTCCTGCTTGAGATTGTTGTAATTGTTTTAAATCTTCAATACCAATGAGAGGATGTACCATTTCAATCAATACATCTCGTTTAAGGATTTAACAGAGACTTTCACTCACGAAAGATCAATATATTCAGCCCCACGAGGGGGGGCTAATATTCCTTATTGTTAATATTGGCAAGCGATTGGCTCTGCCACTGCGCTCCGCGCACCAGCAAAGCTGATCGCTCTTGATTTCTCTAGACCACAAAATCCGTTAGAACCAGGTTTGGTAACTGTGTCCATGACTTAACTATAAAACAGACAGGTCTGTCTGTTAAGTCGAAATTAAAATTTATTTGGTCTAGGTACTTACTTCTCCTTCTATCGACTAGCTGGGGTCAACACTTGCTTCGGCGAGCTGTTTCAGCTTTTCCCTCTCCTCAACGCTAGATGCAACCTTACCTAAAACTGTACTCTTAGAGGATGGCTCAAGAGAGTGTGGCCAATTAATCTCTTCTGAAGTGATAATGGTTTCTAGGTCGGCAATTCTACCTTCTAATTGCTTAATTTTTTCAGTATTCAGGCGCTCGCTAGTCGATTCTTCGGTTGAGCCTCTCCATACTGAGGCTGTCCCCAGGGTTGTCCCAACAACCACGGCGAGTGGCAGAATTGGTCCACTCTTAGTCGCAGCCGAGAGAGGAATGCAGATGGCTAACATAGCGATCGCCAAAGACCAAATTTTTGAGGTAGCTGCTAGGCGGATGTCCTTTGAGTTTTTTGATGGCTTTTGAGCATGAGGAGACATAGGTTTTTTCTCTGAATATTTCAACGGTTTTTTTCAGGAAAAAGTGATCGAATTCCTATCTAGATCTTAACTTGAGTTTCGAGCAACTGAAAATGAGTTGAAAATTGTTGACTTTCAATCACAGCCAGAAATTGTGCAATACTGTTCACTGATTTTAGGCACTCGACGTTTTTTGGAACCTTGGTGGGTGCAGTCAAAAGTAGTTGGTGATTCCGAAAGGCGATTGCGCGGAGCGCAGTGGCAAAGCCAATCGCTAATAACTAGCAGACTAAACCGTCTAGTATGATAAGAGAGAAAGAGAATTTTCAGCCTTAGAATAAGGGTTGTAGCGATTGATAAGTTATGCGGCAATTATTATTGAGAATAGAGGTTATAGCTGAGAATAGACCACCCTTGTTGCGAAGAATTGATAATTTCTACTTATTGGGGTAAAGCTGTTGAACTAAGTCGGATGGGTGACTATCCGACTTAGTTCAACAGCTTTACGCCTTATTCTCACTTTCTTATTGACTCGTTTAATACTCTATAAACCGATGACCGAGCAATCTTGAATTGTTTCGCTATGTCAGTCGCTCCTACCTCCTGTTTGTGAAGCTCAATCACGGCATTGCGATCTATTGATGGTTTTCTGCCAAACTTTACCCCTTTGGCTTTTGCTTCTAACCTTCCCTCATTGGTTCGCTCAAGAATTCTTGCTCTCTCCGCTTCAGCAACCGCAGACAATATAGTCACTACCATCTTCCCCATAGTGCCTTCAGTGCTGATACCATCATCAAGAAATCTGATGGCAACTCCCATCTGACTGAATTCTTTGATCAGGTTAATCATGTCTGCGGTGTCTCTACCGAGACGATCTAGTTTGGTAACAAGAATCACATCACCTTCCTCAACCTTGATCTTGAGCATATCAAGCCCTGGACGCTCGGTGGTGCTGCCCGATGCCTTGTCGGTAAAGATTCTACTTTTCCAGACTTTATGTGTGCGGAGGGTGTTTACTTGGGCATCCAATGACTGTTGGCTGGTCGAAACTCTGGCGTATCCAAAAAGGCGCATAGAAACTGTCCTATAAATCGATTTCGAGACACTACTGTCTCATAATAGCCAAAAAACGATTTTTCGGACACTAAAAACAGGGGTATTTTAGGTGTCCGATAATTTATGACATTTGAGACATCCCCAATGTTTCCTGGAATCAATAAGTTGTGCTAGAAAAGAGCAGAAAATAAACCAAATCTTCAGAGAGAAGAAATTAATAAATGAGTAACCAAAAATGAAAATTTCAGAGCTAACGGGGAGAGATATATTTGATGCTATTCAAAATATTGTCTGGTGGAGTCGGCTAGACGATGTACAGTTTCCTTCGCACGTATATAATATTGAACTCTCCCATACCGTAAGTATATCTTTATAAGCACTTATTTCGCTTTTTCTCTAACATTAAAAACTAATGCCAAAACCACAACAGATAAAACAGGCAATAATTGAATATGCTGGTAACGATATCTCTGAGTATGGTGTAGCTATAACTGGGAAATGGGGCTGTGGGAAAACCTACTGCTGGAAAAAAGAAATTGCTCCAGCATTAACTAAGGCAGGTAAAAAGTGTGTTCTGATCTCCTTATTTGGTATTAAATCTACAAAAGAAATAGAACAAAAGATACTCTACGAATTACTTAATATTTCTGAAATCCTAAAAGGAAACAAAGACAATTTAATCTCATTTTTAAATGAATCAGTAAAGCTAGCAGATGCCAATACTAAAGAAGTAAGTCTGGGTAGAAGCAACTTAAAAACTGTGTTTGATGCAGTAGCAGGTTTGGGTAGTTATTATCTGCTAAAAAAACTGCTGTTTGATGCCAAAGAAACAGTAGTTTTGTGTTTTGATGATTTAGAAAGAGCCAGTTTAAATATCAGTATGGCTCAAATATTAGGCGAAATAAATAAGTATATAGAGCAACACAATATTAAAACAGTTATCATTGCTAATGAAGCAGAAATAGAAGAGGAAAGAAATGAAATATATTCTGCTTGGAAAGAAAAACTGATTTGGCATACATACTTTTTAGATCCTTCGATAGATGAGACTTTAGATATTTTTATAAAACCTTATGACGATGATTTCCAGCAAGAGATAGAGCAAAATAAAGTCATTATTTTAGATACTGTTAACCAAGCAAATTTAAGTAACTATAGAACTTTGCAGGTGTGCTTACAGGTTTGTTCTAAATTATTTAATGAAATAGGAGAGAAAACTCACCTTTTCAAAGACATAATTTTAATCGTATTTAGCCTGGTCATAGAAATTAAGGTTGAAAAAATTACTAACGACCAAGTAGAATTACTACGAGAATGGAGTAAAGTAGGATATGATTTTACTCGCAATTTTGTCATACCAAAAAACAACGCAGAAGAGCCACCAAAGTCATATTTAACCTCGTTTATTGAAAAATACTACGACTCCAAGCAGTATTATTTTTCGAGTTATATTTTTTCGAGATATAGTACATCATTAGCTATTTTTGAATATATAACTACTGGTTATTTCAATCCAGGTAAATTCAAGAATGATCTAGATAAGATAAGCAATCACCAGATGACCTTAAAAAAGTTATTTTTAACTACCTTTTGGCAGCTAGAACAGGATGATTTTGATACTATAAAAAAAGAGTATCTTGACGATTTAAAAAATTGTAAAATAACGAATATAGCAGAAATACTTAAGCTATGCCAACTTTTCTTTTACTTGTCTAGAGAGAAAATAATACCCGAAAGCGATGCTGATATAGCAAGAATATTTAAACGAGCTAACTCCAAAATATTTAACCAAAATTTATTGCAAGCTGTAAACTTAAGCGATTTTGCAATAAGCCACATTATTGATGATTCTAATAATAGTCTAAAAGATAATTCACTATATCAGCAGGTTAAAAAACAAGTAATTAACTTAAACAATGTTCAATATGATCGAGCTATTAAGCAAAAAGCAATCGAACTCATAAATTACCTTTCTAGCGAACCTGAAAAGTTTTTAAAAACTGTGCGTGAAAAATATCAGCATAGTGCAGAATCAATCTTTGCCTATATGAATGCTATCAAACTCGAAGGAGCAATTTGGAATTTAGATAACTCTAACTTATATAGCTTTAATTATCTTTTTACTAAAATATCAAGACCAAATAGAATTTTAGGAAATAACCGAAACGATTTGGAAAATCTAAAAAGACTAAATAGACTACTTAAAAAACGAGTACAACAAGAAAATAAATCTCCTGTCCTATCAATTAAATTAAGAATGATAAAAGATTTGATTGCAAATATATCGGCAGCTATAGAAGAACTTGAAACTGTATAGATTACTACCTCTAGTCTCCCCTCCAGTTGGCATTGAGCCGATACTATCGACGTATCGCAACAAACCGAAGACCAAACTATAATACAGACACCACTACAGCAAAAACCTTCTCCCCACTTGGTTCTAAGTATTTTTTCTTAGTATTTATTGCGCGAATGATACCTAGATCGAACAACTTAAGGACTGACAGATGGTGTAGATACAGGGTCATATTGGGGAAAGACCAAGTAGACTAGTTACTCCTATTTTCTACTTCCCATAATTCCGTCTATCGGACGACGAGCGCTCGCCATCTGCTCTCCTTCAGCTTAAGAATTAATGAGGGGCTACAAAAAAGTTAGTCAAAGTTGGTCAGCCTTATTCAAATGGATAAGTTTTAGCCAGAGCTTATTGCCCGCCGACCGCCCCCATTGTGAGGGGTAAGCGTGTCAAAGTCCCTAAATTCGTAGGGGAGGACACGTCGCCTGGGGTCTCCCCAGGCGCTCGTGATGTCCGTGCGGTCGGCTCAGGCTGACCAACTTTGAGCAGGTTTTCTCTCGGGGTGTGCTTACTGGGGAATCAGGGCTTTCGATACTTGAGAACTCCTGAAATCTCATGATTGCTTTTGCCATTGAGCATAGAAGAGGAGAATCCCTAATAAAATATAACCAATCGTCCATTGCAAGCCAGTTCCCCAGCCTAAACGAAGTACCGTATCTGAGATGCTCCATTGATAACTATGTATCAAACCTACCCAAGCCAGAGCAGCAGCTAATAGAGACCAGAGAGCAGCTTGGGCAAATTCCCTTTCGATAATAAAAACTGTCATAGCAGCCAGGATCATGGCTGAAAAAATTAATCCCTGTTCGAGAGCAAAAGCCCCACTAATATAAGTATCTAGCTGTTCAAAAGTGGGAATCAACTCTGACGTAAATGGTCGCTCGACAGTACCTAAACCTGCCACTCGTAAGGCATTTTTGGCTACTAACGCTCCCCAAGCTGCAATTCCTGGTAATAATCCTACTACTACTGCTGGAGCGTGATGAGATGGTGTGGCGGTAAAACTCTGACTGACAATTACAATCCCAATCCACAGTACAATTGCCATCCCACAATCAATCGGAACGAGAAAACTCAAGACCCCAATCGTTCCACTAAGGCATAATATCCCCATCACTAAACCATTGAGCCAAGAATAGCCCACCCTAGCCCCCATCTCTTTCCAAGCAGGATGTCCGATATAGATGGTCGTTGGAAAACAAGACCCAAAACAAGCAGCTACCATAGTTCCAATCCCATTGACCGCCAGACAGGGTGCAGTGGGATAGCGATCGCCCGCTGCTTCGGCACTTTCTAAGTTTTGTAGACTACCAATGAGATTAAATAGTCCCATAGGCAAAATTACACTGAAATACTGGAGAAAAACTGCTCTTTCTGCCCACAATTGTGGAATTTGAAGCTGGGGCAGATAAAGTCCAATCGGTTCTGTTGCTGCTTGCCATTGACTGGGATTCCACTGGGCTAATCCCGTCGTCCATGCTAGAAGTATGCCTAATAAAACGGCTAATAAGCCTCCTGGAATGTGGTAACGAGTTCCTGGCCAGGTAAATTTGACCTGACCAAAATAAGTTAACAAAATTACTCCCAAGGGTACGAATCCTACTAGGGGATGAGCATAGGTTCGCAATAAGAAACCGAGAGCAATAAAGGTTAGAGCAATTCCTCCTAAAGTAGATAGCAGGGCTGCGCGAGGGGTAAACCGACGCAAACCTTCAGCAATTCCTGCCCCAGCTAATTCAATTAGCCCAGAACCCATACAGGCTACAAGCCCAGCTTGCCAAGCTATTTCAGCAGCCTGTTCTATACTCGCCCCTTGAGCCAGTGCCTCTAAACGAACGGGTAACATAACCAAAAAAACGTAGGCAAAAAGGCTGACGGTGTTAATGCCATAAGGCAGTGCTGTAAGATCGTCACGTTGTTCGTGATGACCTTGTTGATAGGCTAGCCAACTGTAATATAGATTACCTACGCTCAAGCTGAGAGCGACCCCAGGTAGAATTCTTCCGTAGAGCAGAGAAGCAGGAAATTGAAGAACACCCTGACAAAGGCTCACAATTACCAGAATTTGAATTAAATTATCCAATGCTAGTCCAAAAAAACCATCTAGATCGCGACGACTAAACCAACGAGGAGGAAAGTTTTTCAGGTCTGACATAATTAATAAAAGTAAATCTCAGTAGTTTAATTAAGTGGGGGACATAAGCGTTAACTGTTTCCTGATTGTACATTGGCTGTAATTGAGGGTGGCTTCTCAATTGTCTTTTTTATTTTCCGCTCGCTACTTTCAAAAGAGCATTTGTGGAAATTATGTTCGACCTTTTGCTTCCTTCGTGTTCGCATTTATTCAGAACTTAACCGCTTTACTAGCAATGCTTTCGCTTACATCTTCCTCGATACTTAAGACGATGTAGAAGGAAATCGCCATTATTCATTGCTCAGCCACATTGGTGATGATGAATGTATTCAAAGGATAACAGTGAGATTAATAGTAGAAATAATATGAAGCACTTTGAATATATTTGTTCACTTACCTACATTGCCATGACTGGAGAGCGCTCTAGCCATTGTTGTGCATCTTGATAGTGTTGGAATTTCCTTTCGCTGCGACGAAATTCAGGGGTATGTACCATCCTTTTCCCGTTTAACCATTTAGCCCCATGATGTTTGTGCAGAAGTTCGTGGTATAGAACTAATTCCACTACTATTTGTGGTACATGGGAACTGTCTAAAGTACGGCTCATAACTACTCTATCCCTTAGAGGTTCGTAATGTCCTAACTTGCGATGGGTTAAAGTTTTATTCCAGGTTAAGCGGGGTTTTACCATCTCCCCTGCAAAGTATTCTTGGTTAATTGGGTGAAATAATACTTCTAAATCGTAGTAATTTCCTTGGGGTGTCTCGGCATCGAGATCGGCTATCAAGTCTAGTTCGAGGATAATATCGCTATATTCTTCTGTCGAACCAAAGTGACGAATTAGTTGCTTATCTTGGGAATTATTTCCCTGTATTGTCATGGTGATGATGGCTTGCAGAATATTATCTTCAGCTTGGATAAATCCTTCACTCAGTTGTAATTCAATCTTGCCTTGGCGATTCTTTTTGTATTTATACAAGCCATTGTAGTTAGTAAAAGTAACTTGAATCTCAGAGATATTGGATCGTTGGGTTTTAAGAGTACGATTGGCTAAAGTCTGTACTTTTTGAGTAGTCTCAATGTGTAACTTGAGGTTATTTTGGTCAGTCAAAAACTTCATCCAGGCATAGGCTTTGCGAGAAGGAGTAGTTAAAGCAGCAGGAGTGAGCTTGTTTTGTTCGCAGATGCGATCTATTTCTTGAATATAGCTACTTAAATCTTGGCGGATTGATTCTAGTTGGGTAGCGGTATAGCTAGATTTTAGTTGTCCTATCTGTTGGTGAATATTCTTTTGTTGTTTGATGACATTCTTGATTCTTAGAGTTTTAGGTGGCGTTGATGGTGCTAGTGTTGATGTCGTAGTTGATTCTTCTTTTAATTGATTGGTCAAGGGTAAATTATGCCAATCTATATTCTTGAGGTAGTAGTAAGCTTTACGAGAACGAGTGGGCAGACTATTTGGAGTAGTTTTAGCTTCTTGGCAGATATTTTCAATGGTTTGCAGGGAAGTATCTACAAATGCCTTAATTGACTCTACTTCTTGGGTCTGAATTCCCTGTTGTATTTGGCTTTTAACTTGATTGGCTGTTTTGACAATTCCACTAATACGAATCATTGAGAAGATTATGTTGAGGTCATGGCTGAAAGAACAGATTCAATACCAGAATACAATTAGTCTGTTTAAAATTCAGATGATGTGTTAATAATTAGGAGCAGTTTCTTCCAGGACTGTCCTGGACACATCAGCAATGGAAATTGATTTAATTCCCCTAGCCCAATTGCCTTCTAGGTATGGAATTGCCCGTTCTAATCTTTATAATCGACTTAAGGATTTAAAGATTGAATCGGTCAAACAAGGTCGTAAAGCTTTTGTAACGGCGGACGGGTTAAGGTTACTCGATGGATTACACGCTCACCTTGAATCTGGAGGTACAACCAATGTCAGTAGATCACAAACGTTTTTAGAAGGTTTATGGAATGAGGTTTTCAGCTGATATCCCCTAAGTCTAAAAACTATGTGTATCAGTGAATGGGCG
>JASJDX010000549.1 GCA_030064975.1 Pleurocapsa sp. MO_192.B19 | reverse complement strand
TCTCGCATATATTGATTGACTAAACTAGGTTGTTCTTGTTGTACCCAATGACTGCAATTGGGGATATATTTAAGCTGTAGATTTTTAACATAGGCATCCGTACCATAGGTTAATTCCTTACCCAATGCCGTATCTTCTTCTCCCCAAATCATTAGGGTGGAAACATCTAAAATTCCCCAATTTTTGTCTAGATTATTAGGGGGGATTTTAAAGTTAGCACGATAATAATTAATCATGGCGGTGAGTGCGCCTGGTTTAGCTGCAGCATTTCTAAAAGCAGCTAAATCTTCGGAGTTAAATGCCGATTTATCGATCGCCATATTTTTAAAAGCTGAGGCGATCGCCTGATAATTATTAGCTTGAAAAATAAATTCAGGCAAAAAAGGCAGTTGAAAAAAGAAAATATACCAACTTTTTTGCAGTTGCTTCCATGTTTTTAATCCTGCGACAAATTTAGCAGGATGGGGGAGATTCATCACGATTAACTTTTCTACCATCGTCGGATACTCGTAGGCAAAATTCCAAGCGATCGCCCCTCCCCAATCGTGAGCCACTAAAATACAATTTTGATAGCCTAAACCCTCAATCACGCCCTTAACATCGGCAAGCAATTCCGACATTTGATAGGCTGCTAGTTCCTGAGGTTTATCGCTGTCGTTATAGCCTCGGAGATCCACCGCCACCACATGATAATCTTGGGCGAACTCAGCAATTTGATGTCGCCACGAATACCAAAACTCAGGAAAACCATGGAACATTAACATTAATTTTCCCCTGCCTTGGCTGACGTAGTGTAAGTTAATCCCGTTGGTTTTAATAAAACCGTGTTCTAGGCTAGCAACAGACATACATTCAAGCAGATTTAATATTAGTAAACTTTTCAACTAAATTTAAAACATCATGACGACTTAGCTTAGGTTTACCCAGGGCGATCGCGTCTAAAGTTCCTTTGGCTAATATATAGGGAATTTGGCAAAAATCTAGGGCAGGACTATTTTTAGGTAAAGCCTGAATATACAAATTAGCTTGTTGTAACTGACGGCGAGCATAACTTTGGACATCTTGATTAGTCCATCCCTCAGGCACAAAATTGACCCCACGCAGAGAATCTTCTGCTTGGTTGCGAACAATATTCACCGCCTGTAAACCTCTACCAAAGGCGATCGCCTGAGAACGATTAGTTTCAGTGCCATCATACCAAGCCCACAGATCTGATAGTAACAAACCCACTGCCCCTGCTACGCTAAAAGTATAGCGGTTTAAATCTGCTTCAGTTTCAATTGTCCAGTTGTTCTCTGCCCAATATGCCATACGATCTGCCATAGCAGCAGTAGCATCCCAAATTCGCGGAGCGATAGTATTAGGGGCAAGACTTGCCCATTCCCCAATACTTAAACTAACCTCTGGTAAAACACCAGTATGGAGCTTTAAATCTTCCCCAATTAACTCATAATCCTTGATATCCGAAATCTCTTGTAGTCTCAGACTAATACTACGCAAAAGCCGAACTTTAGTTTGATTATCGAGATCGGGGGTATCTTCTATCTCGTCGATCGCTCGCATACAAAGATAGGCTGATGCAACTGCATCTTGTAATTCTCCTGGTAGACGAGCAATAGGAATATAAAATGTTCTACTCGTTTGTTTCAGGGTTTCTAATGCCCTAGTCCGAAAATTCATTAATCCGTCACTCCTCAGGCTAACCAACGGTCACTGTTACTCCGCCGTAAAAAGACCGAGTAATCTATGACTTAACGAAAAGGATACACTGAAACTTCAATTTCTAGATGAGATTAGAGGAAACTTTTTCTTAAGAATTTTATGAGAAGATAATAAGTCTAGTTAAATTCACTGATATAAATTTGTATTATAGATGTCTAATAATTACACCGTTGAAATAAATCATCAAGGCAAAACTGAAACAATCCAAGTTGCAGAATCTCAAACTATTTTAAATGCAGCTACCGATGCAGGTATCGATTTACCCTATTCCTGTAGCGCTGGTGTTTGTACTACCTGCGCTGCCCAAATTCTTTCAGGAGAAGTAGAACAAAGCGATGGCATGGGGGTTTCTCCAGAATTACAGGCAGAAGGGTATGCCCTGTTGTGTGTAGCATACCCTCGCTCTGATATTAAATTAGAGTCTAATAAAGAAGAGATTGTTTATCAAAGACAGTTTGGTAAACCATAAATAATGGTTAATCTCATATCAGTCAGATCAATTGTCAGACTATGCCAATACGATCTAGAGGCCAAAAGCGAAAGACAGCATGACCAATGACATTCTCTACTGGTAAAAATCCCCAGACGTGGGAATCATTACTGTTGTTGCGGTTATCTCCCATCATAAAAAGTTGTCCCTCAGGTATGGTGACAGGGAAGAGGTCATATTCTGGAGGAGCAGCAATATAGTCTTCGGCTAAAGGTTGGTTGTTGACATAGACCACCCCATTTTTAACCGCCACTGTATCTCCTCCAGTAGCGATCGCTCTTTTAATAAAAGCCTGACTTTTTTCGTAACCCAAAAGCCTCAGTTGTGCTGGTGGTTGAAAGACCACGATATCTCCTTTAGCTGGAGGATGAAAATGATAAGCTACCTTTTCAATTACCAGGCGATCGCCTGTTGCCAGAGTTGGGAACATGGATTCAGAAGGAATATAGCGGGGTTCAGCAATAAAAATACGAATTAAAAAGGCTAAAACCAGGGCAATAATCACTGTAGTACCGTTTTCCTTAGACTTGCGCCATAAATTAGCTTTCTTATCTTGTTTGGTCAAAGACATAAATAAAGTAATTAACAGTTAATAATTTGAGAGGTGAACTTGTCTATTGATACTATTGTCGTGCCTCAAGGGGCAGAATACCAAGCTGTGTGTCGCGGTTTAAAAAAGGCTAACTCCAAAAATATTCAAGCGATCGCGATTCCGCTGGGGATGCAAAATGTGAGACAACACTTAGCCAATAGCCGTTTGAAGAGCAATTCTTCCCAGGGAGTTGCGATCTTGGGTTTGTGTGGTAGCTTGTCTCCAAAATATTCTGTGGGAGATGCCGTGCTTTATCAAAATTGTTGGGATGTGAACCGTGCTTGTATAGAGACAAGTACCGAATTAACTCAGATGATTCAGCACAAATTATCAGTTGACTTAGTTACTGGACTCACAAGCGCTCGCCCCATTTGCCAAGCTGCCGAAAAATTACAATTTAGTCAGATATATCCCGTTAGTGTGGTCGATATGGAAGGCTATGGTTATTTACAAGAATTACAACACCAGAAAATAGCGGCGACGATGTTACGGGTAGTCAGTGATGACCTTACAGGAGATATTCCTAACTTAGATAGTGCGATCGATCCCAATGGTAACTTACAGACTTGGCCCATGGCGATCGCTTTTCTCCAGCAACCTCTAGCTGCAATTAGATTAATTAAAGGCTCATTAAGAGGACTAAAAACCCTACAACAAATCACTACTCAGCTTTTTAGCTAGAGGAATTGATCTATTTATTAATGCTTAAGATTCTTCCCCTGCATGATAAGAACTACGTACCAAAGGTGCAGAGCGAACATGAGAAAATCCTAAATCTTGGGCAATTTGACCTAAATGGGTAAATTCATCAGGAGTCCAATATTTCTGGACGGGCAAATGAGCTAGGGAAGGACGCATATATTGACCAAGGGTTAGGCGATCGCAATTAATTGCTCTTAAATCTTGCATAGTTTGAATTATTTCAGCTTCTGTTTCCCCTAAACCCAACATCAAGCCCGATTTAGTGGGAATATTGGGGTCTAATTCTTTAACTAACCGCAGAACGTTAAGAGAGCGATTGTACTTTGCTCCTCTTCGTACTGGTGCTTGTAAACGTTGAACAGTTTCAAGGTTATGGTTATAACAAGCTGGTTTAGCCGCCACTACAGTAGCTACCCTTTTCTTTTGAGCAATTGTTGCTTCTTTACCACTCCAAAAATCAGGAGTTAATACTTCTATCTTGGTTTGGGGGTTTTGAGTGCGAATTGCCGTCATCACTTTAACAAACCACTCTGCACCGCCATCATCCAAGTCATCTCTAGCTACAGAGGTGAGAACAACGTAACGTAGGTCCAATAAACTGACCGCATCAGCAACTTTCTGGGGTTCATCGGGATCTAACACCATTGGCTTATGCCCTTTATCTACTTGGCAAAAAGCACAAGCACGAGTACAAGTTTGCCCCATCAGCAAAAAAGTTGCCGTTTGATTAGCATAACATTCTCCTCGATTAGGACATCTTCCTTCTTCGCAGATAGTATGAATATTTCTTTGCTTAATGATTCGTTGTACAGTAGATAGATCACTAGCCTTGCCAATTGGTCGTTTTAACCAAGATGGCAAAGAGGTGACTTCTGCACGCCAGTTATTTTTTGTTGAGTTAAGGTGTTGAGATTTGTCGATCATGATTTATTATCAGCAACATTACTTACTCAGAATACAAAAATAATTGTAAGTTAGATGTTTTTTCCTGTTATTTTGGTAGTTTAAAAGGGAACTCTAAGCTTGTAAACCAAAACTAACTGCCAAAAATCAGTCTAGTAAATCTCAAGTGTACGGAGTTAGTCGCTCAGGAGTAAATCGTGTCAACCCACAAAATTCTGGTTATTGACGATAGCAAAGTCATTAGAATGCGAGTCAAAGATATGTTGCCAGAAGGTAACTTCGAAGTTATTGAAGCGAAAGACGGTCTGGAAGGGTTTAATCTAATTAGAACCGAAAATCCCAACCTAATTATGCTCGATTTCTTACTACCAAAAATGAGCGGGTGGGAAGTATACCAAGAGATTCAAAAGCAACAAAAATTTCGTTCAATTCCTCTGGTGTTGATGTCTGGTCGTAAGGAAGAAGTTACAGATAAATTAACTGAGCCTTTTGAGTATTTTTCTTTTGTCGAGAAGCCTTTTGATCGCGAACAACTGGTAGAAGCAATTCGCGATGCCATGATCAAAGCCAAAAAACAACCACAAGCTACAAGTAGCATTGGCTTATCTCAAGAATCTGCTAGTCTTAATACTCCTGATATAACTGCTTTGACTTCTGAGCTCGAATTACTCAAACAAAAAGTTTCCAAGCTAGAACAGGAATCTGAACAATTAAAAAGACAATTTAACCAATTGGTTGGTTTTATTAAACAGAAGCTTAAATAGCTTATTGCTTTGAACTCTACTGTTTTAAGATCCAGTTATTTGAGTTGATTTATTAGTTGATTTAATTATTTCCTCAAAATAAGGCTAAGGTTATTTTTATTCACAATTATTAAGCATTACATCACTGTAAAATAAAAAAAATCATAATGGTTTACTATGACTAATCTTGTTTAGTTAATTGCTCTAGCTACATGAACACTCAGGTAGGATT
>JASJDX010000548.1 GCA_030064975.1 Pleurocapsa sp. MO_192.B19 | reverse complement strand
ATGGCAATGATATCTATTAATAAATGTTCTTTACTTCTATCTATTCTTGGGTCTTTCAAATGCGCGAAAATGATGCAGAAAACTGTTTTTTAGAAAGATAATATTATCATCGGTATTCTCTACTTCTTTTTGATTTTCTACGGAAGTAGTAGCTAAAGTGATCGCCATTAATTGATAAAAATAAAAATTATTACTAGGTATTTTATAGTAGCTCTTAACTATAGCATATTTCTGGAAAAATTAAGATGCGTTTACCCTGCTTTTTGTGTTTAGAGGCTTAATCCAAACTCATATTTATTAATAAATAACCCAATCACTTTTTCGTGCATTTCCTCAGACGCGCGAAAAGCAAATTGTTTTTCTTTGTAGTCGTTTAATTCTGGTTCTCAATCGAATATGTTTCTGCTCAATTCTTTGAGTTTTCTTTTTGCCAATTTCATGTCTATCTTCAGGCAAATGTCTTCGATATGCTCAATATCCATCTGTACAATAATGCTTAATTCCAAACTCTAAACACAAAAAAGTTGCATCACCGAAAAAAGTGCCAGCTAACTAGTTTTAATGGGGAAGAAGACCATTGCCATCTACTAGTTGAGCTATATCCAGATGTTGCTCCATCAAGATTAGTTAACACACTCAAGACTGTCTCTAGTCGCCTGATACGCAGAGATTATCAGGCACATCTAAAGAAGTTTTACTACAAGCCCGTTTTTTGGTAGGAGTGCATATTGCATTATTTCGACTGGGGGCGCACCGTTAGAGATAATCAAGCAGTATATCGAGTCCCAGGATGCACCTACTTAAACCCAGCCCGTCGCTAACTCATCCCAAATCAAAGATTTGGAACGAGAATGCGTGGCGAAAGAATGTTCAAGCTAGATTCATTATATTTTTTTTGCTTCATCCACAGTACCAATCATGTAAAGAGACTGTTCTGCATAATCGTCAAACTCGTCATTTAAAGCATTTTCTAATTCAGTATCAAAAAGGTGATTAGGTTTTAGGGGGAACATACTTACGACCCAAAATTGCCCAAAACCAAGACGATCGCACTAATAAAATTAAAATACCCAGCAAGATAACTACTACTACTCTTAACTTACTATCGAAGCTTAACTGTAAATCTCCTAAATAATGAGAGCCTAACAGCACCGTATGTCCCAAAGCAAATATCAAAGCAGGAACAGTCAAGAGATGAATTTTGCGCCAGCGTTTACCGAGGTTTTTCTGAAAGCGATCGCTACTGGTAATTGCGGCAGGAAACATTAAAAATAAAGCTAAGATCCCTCCTGCCATGCCCAGACGATGTTGGGGTAACATAAAGGCGATCGCATCGAGATTCCAGTTTAAAGAGTGGTCTAACATATGGGCTGTATGAGCCAAAACCAAAACAAAAGAACCGACACCAATCACCCGACGATATTTTAATGGCGCAGCCCAAAAGCCACTAAGACCACTAAGAGGACGTGCTATCAAAGCCAACATCAACAAAAATAATGCACCATGACCTGTGTAGTCTATCATGGCATCTGTCCGCAATAAGGTCAGGATACCAATACCAATCGTAATCCAGCCCCCCAGACGAAATAGCTGACTGCGCCTATCGGCACTAATTCTCGAAGCAGATATCCCTACACCCAACATCATGGGCATTGTACCCAAGCCAAAACAGAGCATTGTTAATGCACCAGTTAATAAATCTCCCGTTTCTACGGCTTTAAGTTGGGCTGCATATAAAAAACCACAGGGAATGAAACCCCAAACACTACCAAGTAAAGCAGGTGTCCACCATTGTTTTTGAGATGATAGCTGATTCATACCTGCACTCAGTCGGTTGTGAATACCACCCTGCACAGGATGCAAAAAAGGTAAACGGGGCAACCAGTTGGGTTTAACTTGTCCCAAGCCAAACCAAATTAACATAATACCTGTAAAAATTGCCATTCCCTGCCGTAGATTGCTACCTATCCCTGCTAATTGCCCGCTAGCAACAAAAGCCGAACCTAAACCGCCTAAAGCTGCGCCCACCAAGGCATAACTAATAATTCTGCCAATATTTAGTAGAAGATGAAATTTCCAGCCAGTTGCTTTCTTAGGATTGTTTTCTTGAGACAGAGCAAAAGCTACCGTCAAGGGACCACACATCCCGACGCAGTGACCAAAACTTCCCAAAAATCCTAAGGCAATAACCAGCAGTAAATCTAACACTATCTTTGTTTAGCAATAACTTCCCTATTTATTCCTAGCAAATTGTTGAGTATTTTTTGATTAGTGTATCAGTAATGACTCTCAAAAAGGGATTCGGCTTACCCTTCGCGATCGCGAAGGGTAACCGTAGGTGAATCATCCGAGCAAAAATAGCTAGTTAGCAAATTGAAAATCACTACCAACAATTTTTCTATTGCTCTGGTAGATTGATTTTACTATTATCTTCGATTCTGCCTGGTGGTACTCCTCTGATTTTAAGCTGGACACGGTAAAGACCATTTCTAGCGGTAATGTAGAGGGTTTGGTAGTCATTGTCGCCCCATGCCAAATTAGCAGGAGCTTCTGGTACTTCAATTATGCCCAGTAGGTTGCCACTGGGATCAAAAACCCAAACTCCCCCTGGCCCAGTACTATAAATATTACCCTTGATATCTACCTTCATCCCATCTGCTGCACCCTCTTGACTGGGTGGTTCTAATTCAGCAAACAGTTTTCCATTTTCTAATGTACCGTCTGGTTTAACGTCAAATACGCGAATATGACCTTCTTCTGAATCATTCACATACAGTTTCGTCTCATCGGTCGAAAAAACAATTCCATTAGGGCGGACAAAGTCATCTACTAGCAGAGTTAGTGTCCCATCTGGTGCAAGGCGATAAACACCATAAAACCCTAATTCTTCTTGTTCAGATTCGATTCCATAGGGAGGATCGGTAAAATAGATACTACCATCAGATTTGACAGCCAGATCGTTGGGACTATTTAGACGCTTTCCCTCGTAATTACTAGCTAAAGTCACAACTGTGCCATCTTTTTCAGTACGGGATACCCGACGATTACCATGTTCTCCAGTAATTAAACGTCCCGATTTATCTAAAGTATTACCATTAGCATTGCCAGAAGGCTGGCGAAAAATTTCGGTTTCTTGCTTTGGTTGCCATTTATAGATGGTATTGGCGGGAATATCACTAAATAGGAGAAAGCCATCTGGATGCCAAAGAGGACCTTCAGTAAACTCAAAACCTCCTGCTACTTTTTCAACTTGGGTATTGGGAGCAATAATTTCTCCCAAATTATTTTGTTTAGTGTAGAACTTATGAACCATTATGTGTCGGTAAGTTTCACCTAGGCGTAAAATGACTGACGGAAAGGTAGGCTGATTAACTGAGTCGGGAAAATGTTGTGTCTCCAGGCATAAACCCTGATGATTTTGATAAATTACGCCTCCTTTACCCTTAATCTCAAGCTCACCAATATTTCCCGAGAAAAATTGCATTCCTGGCTCATTAGTATAAAGCTCCATCACCTGAGACGACTGTGGATCGTACACCTTGGCAGCCAGTTTCATCTTTTCCGACTCTCCATTCAGGACATAATTCAAGTCGTAGCCTCCTGGATAGTCGTGCTTCAAGCTGTTTCTAAGCTGCTTAATTCCCTCACCGATCAACCGAGGATGGGTAAAGTCGTAGGGTGTATCTTTAACTGATTTAATCTCTCCTGTAGGTATTTGCTGTTCTTCGGTAGGCGTGTATCTATCAGCGTTAATCGTTAAATACTGTCCTAGAATATTCCCAGAATCATGACCAGCCAAATTCCAATAAGAGTGGTTAACGAGATTAACAGGTGTAGGCTTATCGGTAGTAGCAGTCATTTCTAACTTCAACTCATTATTGTTAGTTAGGGTGTAAATGGCTGTTACTAATAAATTACCTGGATAGCCTTCTTCGCCATCAGAACTGAGATAGGTTAGTTTGAGTCCAACCTCTTCATTGCTGTTAATTGGTTCGGCTTCCCAAACCACTTTATCGAAACCCTTGTTACCACCATGTATATGATGTGGATTAGCATTAGCAGCTAAAGTATACTGTTTACCATCAAGAGTGAACTTAGCATCTTTAATTCTGTTAGCGGTACGACCGACAACTGCACCGAAATATAAGTAACGATTAGCTTCTTGGTAAGCCTCTAAATTATCAAATCCCAGTACTACATCATTGAGCTTACCGTTGCTGTCGGGCAAATGTAGCTCAGTAATAATCGCTCCGTAGTTGGTTATTTTAGCTACTAACCCATTGGCATTGGTTAAGGTGAACAAATGAACGGTTTGACCGTTGTGAGTTTGACCGAATTCGGTTTTGACTATACTCGCTTGCTTATTTTTCTGCTTCTTTATCTGGTAAGTGGTATCGGTAGAAGATGATGCTTCAGCTTTTTGGTTTTCACCTTTATAGGCACAGGTAATGAGTAAGAAGATACCCAGTCCGAATGTCATAATAACTGTGCTTAATTTTTGGCTCATATTTATATTTATAGATACCCAAATATCTATCTCATTAACATCTAGAAACCTGATGAAATATCTATCTTATTTATTACTATAGAGCGACAATAAAACTATATTCAAGAGGATAGATTAGTTAGACTTTGAGAATTTTCTTGCTCGTTAGGAGCAATTGATAAAATCGCGGATATCTTCTGATTCTATTTTTCCATTTTGTTTTCGACAGCTGTTTGCTCGCATCTTTGAAATACACACTTTCGTCTATAGATAAAGTATCCAGCTTTTCAGCATAAGAACTTATTGCTTCGTTTAGTAAAATGGCGTAAACACTGCCGCCAAGCTTGAAACCTTGAAATTGAATAGAATTTTTGGATAAGTATTTCTTAATCTCGTTGATACCCTTGAAAATAAAACCAGCATCGTGAAAAGCGATGATTGCGTTGGGGTGGCTAACCTTAAGGCAGAACATAAAGTCGGAAATAACGGCTGTATTTGTATGTTCTCCATCGATAAAGCAAATGTTTGGTTTTTCTCTTATTTGGCTTGGATTCAAGTCCCTGGCATCACTATCAAAATTGGTTATTTTCTTATCGGCAATTGAGGGAAAAGCTTGAGATAAGTTTCTTAACATCCTGGCAGTAGAGTTATTGTCATACCGATAAAATTCGCCTCGCTCATCAGGTTGCAATTTGGGACGTTTATCAATCGAATAGATTAGTTGGCAAATGGGATCTACAAAGTATGGCTGAATAGTGCCGCCTAAGTGAGAACCTATCTCTAAATAGATATACTTATTGCGACTTCTGACACAATCTTGAAGTAAGAGCAAAGATCTTCTATCATCCTCTGTAGTTTGAGATGGAATAGCAGCAAAGAGAGTGGTGTCAAGAGAACGTATTCG
>JASJDX010000063.1 GCA_030064975.1 Pleurocapsa sp. MO_192.B19 | reverse complement strand
AACGCATTTTCGATAAATTTTATCGTATTCCTCAACACGATCGCTGGCAACACGGAGGAACTGGTTTGGGATTAGCTTTGGTAAAAAAACAGGTCGAATATTTAGGCGGTACTATCAAAGCTAGCAATCAACATAAAAGATTAACCTTAACAGTAGAAATACCTGCGATCCCTGTTTGATAATTAATGATGAGATTACTATAATATTCTTTTGACACTTGGCGATGCCTTCGGCTATGCTTTGCAAATCGCCATAGAGGCATCTTCTGTTAAGAATCAATTTGACATTTTTTGCGGCAAAATATCTCTATCCTCAGCAAGACATAATTATTCCAAACTATAAAAATTATAAAATTATCAACCAAGTATCTAATCATATTGGCAATTGTCGGACAAGATGTATTGAGTTACTTTAAATAAGCAAATAATGTTCATCATCACTGTCGCGGTGGATACAGCAGTAGATCGCTTCTGGAGTTTAGTTTCTGGAGTCTTGTTACTAAATAGCGAGACTTTTGAATCGATTAACAATTTACCTTTGGGTTTAATTGCCAGTATTTTGGTGGTTTTGCTGGCAGGATTGTCCCAAACTTTGGGTCAAAGTGTAATGCTGTTTATTAATCAAGTACGACCATTACGATTTTTGCTTTCAGTGGCGATCGCAGCGGTCTTATTTGTTTTTAACTACAATTTTTGGGTTTTAAGTACTTGGTTAGTTGCGGGCTGGTTATTTGACGTTTCTTTGCCTCTGGTAGAAGTGGTTAAAACCTTGGGATTTAGTTACGCTCCTTTATTATTGGGTTTTTTGATGGTGATTCCTTATTTTGGGATGCCAATTTTAATTGTCTTGTCGATCTGGACACTAATGGCGATCGCAACTGGTTTAGGAGCAATTTCTGATTTGAGTATTTGGCAAGCTTTTGAATGCTGTCTCGGTGGGTGGTTTGTGCTGCAATTATCTCAGCGCGTTTTTGGTAAGGCGATCGCTAGAATTACCAGTAAGATAATTGATTGGGTTGCAGGAGTTAAACTAATTACTGAACCAGATTATTTAGAACAAATGCTCTATAGTGGGTTGCCCATCCCTCCTGCTACGACTGATATTCCCAATTTGTTAGGAGAGTCAACGGAAGAATCGTGAATAAACAACAGCTTTTAAAACGTATTGCTTTAATTCTGCTTGCTTTAGCTCTAATTGTCTTCTTATCTCCTGCAAATGCTTGGTGGGTGCAATGGTATGCTTTTGTACAAAATCAATTATTAAATTTACTCCTTGATGGGGGAAGAATTTTAGGAATTTCCTTTATTTTAGCGGGGTTGCTAGCACCTTTTGAAGCTTTAGGTTGGTGGGCGGGATGGTATGGTGGTAATCGCGATACGACTACTTTATCTTTTAACCGTAACAAAATAGTACCAACGAAAAAAGTATCCTCCACAGCAGCACAATATATTGTTTATCTTGATGGCATTGGTAAAAGTTCGTTTAAACATTCGTTTCGGGTAGAGAAATTTTTACAACGGTTAGAAGCATCTTTAGCATCAAAAAATTGTATTTTAATTAAAGATATTGTTCCCTATTCAGTAATCAATCTTCCTTTAACTATTGGTAGACCATTAGCTGAAGTTTGGCAATGGATCGAGCGCAGGACTAAATTTAAAGTCTTAATTTTATTGCGCAATATGTTTCAAGTAGCGGTATCGGTAGATAGCCGTTATGGCCCAATCTACAATCGCGGTACAGCTCAAATTATTATCGATCGCTTGCTAAGTCGTGGCTATCAACCAGGTAGCGGAACTTTAATTACTTTAATTGGTTACAGTGGTGGCGGACAAATATCTTTGGGTGCAGTCCCCTATCTGAAAAAGGTTTTAGCTGCACCAATTGACGTAATTTCTTTAGCAGGAGTTATAAGTGGTAACAACGAAGTGGCTCAGGTAGAACACCTTTATCATTTAGTAGGGGAAAAAGATCGCGTAGCCCGCTTTACTTCTTTTATGTTTCCTCAAAGATGGCCGATAATTTCTTGGTCAAATTGGAATCTAGCTAAAAGCCGTGGTGAAATTAGCTTTATCTCCTTGGGCAAAGTAGGACATGATGCGAAAAATGGACCATTAGACGAGACAGCCATACTAGCAGATGGTTGCAATCATTTAGAACAAACTCTAGACATTATTCTGCGTATCTTAACCCGCGCTGATGGTCAAGAACCCTATCCTGCTGCTATTCCCGATTACAAAGAGATCGCTTCTAAGATCGTTAGTGATTATGCTAACTACGTTCAAGCAGATTTTAATCAACCCGATTATTATCCGATTGAGCAATCTTACTCTAAAGAGTATTTGCCTGTAGGGGAATGGTTGGGACGTTTAATTTTACCAGACGTTACCGAACGTTCTCGTGTAGGTGGGGTTTATTTTGAAGTACATCACGCACCAAAAACACAACAAGATTTAATTGGTCAAAAGATATACTTGCGTTGGAGCGATCGCCCTGATATTCAAGCTTATGTCAATCAGGTTAAGATTAGAATCGATTTTTCCGAACAAGCTTATGAAAGTGTTGCCAATGGTATAGTTCATCCCACCCGTTTAAATCATTGGCGACAGGTACAGACTTTAGAATCTTTAGCTGGTGCAAGAGCTTATGATGATGTCATAGTTTCCTTGAGTGGTGTAGAAGTAGTTAGAGAGGCAGAGATTGCTTTATATATTACCCGCGAACCGATTTTAATTACGGGAAAGTATTATGCTCTAGTAACTGTGGTGGAGTTATTACCCAATAATCGCGCAACAGTACGTCACTATAATTCTACTTCTGGACTTTTTGATGGAAAAGAAGACATTGTATATTTTCCCCAGGTAGTTCGCGATCGCAATGGGGTTTTACCCTCGACTATTAACAATATTACCCAATCTCCTTTAAATACAAGGGGTTGGTATATCTATGGCGCGAAAAATAGCGAGGGAATATTTACCGTTAGAGCGATCGCGCCTCGTGCTTTATTCCAACTACAGCCAGCTAAAGTTATTTCTGGAACGCAAAAAACTACCGACTATATACATAATCAATATTGGCAGGGAGCAAATAAAAAGAAAGGTCAAATTGATTCAATATTATTAAACCCCCACAATTTACCAGATACCGAATTAATCAACTCTTTCAAAGAAGGCGATCTCCTGTTACTATTACATACCTTTGGCGGTATCGGCGGTAAAAAACGAGAATTTGCACCTTTAGGCTTGTTTTTCGGGCATTTTGCCTTTGGCTTGGCCAGAGTAATCCGCGAAGCTTTTACCCAAGAACTATGTTTTAAAATCGGCTATGCTCAGGTTTATACCCAAAACACTACAGGGATTATTGCAGGTAGTTTAGACTGGACAAACTTTACAGGCGATCGCCAGTTTGGGTGGTTGGGAACTCGTCCCATAACCGATATTATCGTTAAGCTAGATGTTTTAGAAGAATACAATTTTGGTAGTTTACGTCGCTTTCCCCTCAACGCGATCGCCTACCAACTAGACCGCATGATGGCGCGTTACCGCACTGGAGATGGTACAGGAGCAACCTTTGTCGGTGGTGCAAATTCCTGCGTCCAAGACTCCTGTCAGGCACTTTATTTGGCAATCAATATGAGCATTACTGAAATCGACAGCAATTCCCAAATTAAAGACTGGATTGCGACTCATCCCCAACATCCCCAAACCCAACGACTACAACGCTTGATAGCTTTAAATAAAGACATTGAAGCTAGATTAATACCCTGGCGAACTCGTGCTGATTGGGTCGATCCGTATCAATCCCTAATCGGTACTCGTTTAGCAGATCGTCCCGTAACTACTATAGTCAATGCCTTAACTAGCTGGCGATCGCTTTTACCCCGTTTAGCTAACGATATTTTAGCCGAGATCTTTTTAAATCATGGTGCAAGTTTATGGCTACTGCAAACTTATCAGGTAGGCGGTTGGGATGAAGAAATTCAACCCATTGCGCCGACTAAATTATGGATTTGATTTAACAACGCAGTCATCGGCAATCAAGTAGTAAAGTTACCCTGCTCTGTTTGGGAATTTATCTAGCCAATGGTGGGGCATAACGACCAAAGTCTCTCAGAATCTAGGCTTGAGTGATGATAGAACGAAGAGTAAAGTATAATTGATAATTATCTTGAATTGGAGCGAGATAATCTTTGATAATCAAAAATGCTGTTGTAGAACAATAGATTTCCCTGAATTGGTCAAGATTCCTATCGAACCCAATCAAATGACTACGGCTGCTTTAAGTGGTAGCAAGATTAAGTTTAGTTATTGTGGTTTGGAACGGGCGATCGTATATCTTAATGAACAATATGCGGTAGGTACGTTAGAACTAAAGAAAGTGCAGCCTAGACCATTCAATAATCTGTAATGCTTCAGAGTCTAATCAATTTCTCGATTTTTTCTCGATTGATTCCTATCTTGGAATTAAAGAGAGCAATTACAAAAATGAAGTGAAAAGAGCGATTTGTCTGACTTAAAGCCAAAAAACAGAGTTGGCAAGGGACTGAAATCAAAGGGGTCTCCTTTTACCGTTGGTTAGTAAGTAATTATGGGGGAAGGTTGATGAACAAGGCGTTGGTCATCTTGAACGGCAAAGGTCGAAGATACGACTATGCTCCCAACGAGCAACTAACATTTATGGTGTCTGCTGCTGAGACATCCGGACAGTTCGATCTGGTAGAAAATGAACTTGGTTATTTAGCAGGACCGCCCCTTCATATCCATCCTGAGCAAGACGAAACCCATTACATCTTGAAGGGGCAACTCAGATATCAGATTGGAGAGGAAACCTTCGAGCTCAAGAGTGGTGACTGTGTTTACATTCCTAAAGGTACTTCACATACATGGATAAACCTTCACCAGCAGCCAGCAAGGATCATAGCCATTTTAACTCCTGGAGGGTCTGAAGGTTTTTTCCGAACAGTTTCGTCTTCGCCATCAGAACAACTGGATTCCGAGTCATTAGCTAGAGTGGCATTGGATTATGGTGCCCAAATCCTGGGTCCACCGTTGGCAATAAGCCTAGGATTGGTCAACAACTCGGTCATGGACAGTAAGGCAAACACCTAACATACATCTGCATCGGAGGAATTGGAAATCCCTGGCAAAGGTTTAAGTTTTATCTGTCGTCGGTGATGCTTTCTGTTAAAAAGCGAGGGAAGAAACCGATGGCTTTGAAGAAGAGAAAGGAAACATTCATGAACGACTTACACGCAACTACAATCACGGGTACAGATACTGTCCTTGAGGCAAGTGTCGTCGAAGAATTTCAAGTTAGTTTGAGGGGGCAACTTCTTCACCAAGGCGACAATAGCTACGATGAAGCCCGCCAAGTTTGGAACAGAATGATTGACAGAAAACCAGCACTCATAGCTCGGTGTGCTGGGGTTGCTGATGTCATCAATGCGGTTAATTTCGCTAGGACACACAATTTGCTCGTGGCAGTACGAGGTGGCGGTCATAGCGTTGCTGGTCAAGCTGTATGTGAAAACGGCTTGATGATCGACCTTTCGCCGATGAAGGGTATCCGCGTGGACATGGCAACCCGCACCGTGCGTGCGGAAGCAGGTCTTACCTGGGCTGAATTTGACTTAGAAACTCAGGCTTTTGGTCTGGCGACAACCGGAGGAACTGTCTCCCATACTGGCATCGCTGGTCTCACGTTGGGCGGTGGTGTTGGCTGGTTGATGGGGAAACACGGTCTCACTTGTGATAATCTCTTGTCGGTCGATCTCGTCACAGCCGATGGTCAATTTCGGACTGCCAACGCAACTAAAAACCCAGAGCTGTTCTGGGCGATTCGTGGAGGCGGTGGAAATTTCGGCATCGTTACGTCTTTTGAGTTTCAACTCCATCCTGTCGGGCCGACTGTGCTTGGAGGTATGGTGCTTTACCCAATCACGCAAGCCCGAAAAGTACTACTTTTTTATCGGGATTATGCACAAAATACACCTGAAGATCTAACCACCTTCGGCGCGTTAATGACCCAGCCAGACGGCAATTCGGCCATTGCCGTTTTGGTTGGTTGGTTTGGTCCACTCTCAGAAGGTTCGCAGCACATCAAACCGCTTCGTCAGTTCGGTCAGCCCCTCGCAGATACGGTGAAGCCAATTCCCTATTGCCAACTTCAATCGATGTTAGATGAAGGTGCGCCATTTGGGTGGCATCGATACTGGAAATCGGGTTATTTCAAAGAACTAAGCGATGAATTCATCGACATTGTTATCGACTATGCCGAGAAAAAGACCTCACCATTGAGCGCCATGTTTTTCTACCATTTACACGGTGCTTGCACCCGCGTATCTCCAGAGGCAACTGCTTTTGGACTCCGTGAGTCGCAGTGGGATTTTGACATCAGCTCCCAGTGGACAGAACCCACTGAAGCAGAGCAACATATTGCCTGGACGCGGGACTTTTGGAAGGCTATCGAGCCATTTTCACATGGTGTATATGTCAACCATCTGGACACCGACGACGGTGCTAGTAGGATTCGGGCAGCTTATGGTGTCAACTATGACCGCCTGGTTGACATCAAGCGCAAGTACGACCCGAATAACTTTTTCCGCCACAACAAGAATATTCCGCTTAGGGAGTGAATCACACTTCCCGCTTTTCTCACAAAAAGGGCGATTGCGCGTCGCGCACTTGCTTTGCAATCGCTAAACCCAAAAAACTTACCGCATCTATAGCATTAACGTGAGTTCGAAGTTTGGAATTCGGAGTTAGGAGTTATGTTTTTCTTAACGAAACAATCAGGACTTGAGAGATCTAGAAATTAGAAAGTTGCGAAATATTTAAGCTTTTTTCGCTTCGTCGAACTCACGTAGCATTACGTATAAATGTTAGGACATTTTTTGAATTGCTACTTGTGAGACAGTTGCGGTGGACGGGTTCCCCGGCATAAGCAAACTGTCGTTCGCGAAGCGTGTCCGAAGGACATACCCGAAGGGCTACTTGCTACGCGGGTGTCCCCAACAGCTTGGGCTATGCTTGGGTTTCCCAAGCATAGCCCAAGCTCATTCGAGGATAAATGGAACATGCGCCTACGAGATGCGCGTTTCCCCCCGCGCTACTTGCTGCTTTCGAGCTAATAAATAATATGTCCTAATATAACTTTGTACGGCTATAATAGATGCTCACAAATCTGACCGCATTCACCGATAATTATGACTTCTGGAACAATTTAGGCAAAAATTCACAGCCTGGTAAACAATGGAAATTATTTTAGCACTCTGTTTGGGAGTTACTCTTAGCGCAGCCTCTGGGTTTCGCCTATTTCTACCCCCATTGGTAATGAGTTTAGCGTCTCTTTTCGGAGATTTGCAGCTATCTTCGGGGTTTGAGTGGCTAGGAACATATCCTGCGGCGATCGCCCTGGGAATAGCTACAATCGCCGAAATCCTGGCTTATTATGTCCCTGTGGTAGATAATCTTTTAGACACTATTGAAATTCCTACCGCAGTTGCCATCGGCACAGTATTAACTGCGGCTAACTTAGGGGATGTTAATCCTGTGTTTCAATGGGGCATTGCCGCGATTGCTGGTGGTGGTACAGCAGGAATCATTGAAACTTTTACTGCTATGACGAGGGCGGCTTCTACAGGCATAACAGGAGGTACAGGTAATTTTTTAGTAGCAACTGCCGAAGCCTTAAGCTCTGGAGTGTTGTCTATATTGGCTTTAACCCTACCTTTTCTAGCCGCAGCTTTAGTAATTGGCTTATTGATTACGGCGAGCGTCAAATTACCTAAGTTTATTTCCTCTTGGAGGCGGAAACGAAACAGGGCGAGTGTAGAAGATTAAATTTCTTCCATAAGTCCATTCAACCCTGTTGCGCAAATACTTCTAGTAAGTTCGTTTAGCTGTTGCTACACGAGAAATAATACTGGTAGCCAAAACCAAAAGTACTAAAATAAATGCCGCTCCCCAAGCTAACTCCTGCTGATTTTTAAAGGGAACGATCGCAAAGTTATAAACCAATACTGCTAAAGAAGCTGTCGGTTCAACTAACAAGTTATTCCAGTTGGGCCAAAACTGGGTAAATAGAGCCGTAAAGAGTAATGGTGCAGTTTCTCCCGCAGCACGAGCGATCGCGAGAGTAATCCCTGTAATAATAGCAGGTAACGCCGCAGGTAAAACTACTTGTAGGACGGTTTGATATTGATTTGCTCCAATACCCACCGATGCCTGGCGCACATCTTGAGGTACAAGTTTTAGAGATTCATCCGTAGTACGAACAATAATTGGTAACATCAAAACCGCTAAAGCAAAGCCTCCTGCCCAAGCAGAATATTCTTTGGTGGTCAAGACAACCGCACTATAGGCAAATACACCTACAATAATTGAAGGCACACCACTAAGAACATTAGTTGCAAAACGAATCCATTCGGCAACTTTGCCCTCATTAAATTCTGCAAGATAAATCGCTGCCATAATTCCTAGCGGCACACTGATCAATGCACCAATACCGACCATAATTACCGTACCCAAGATAGCATTACCAAAACCACCACCTTCTACTAGAGGAGGGGGCGGTAACTCAGTAAACACAGAAACAGAGAGTGAACTAATTCCTTTAGTAAGTAAGTAAGTCAGAATAATAAATAGGGGAATAATTGCTAGCAAGGTCAAAAAACCTGCAATACTACTCATTATTAATCCAAACATAGTACGAGGAGACTTTGGATTACGTTTGAGACTGGCAACTTCAAAATCAGGTTTGTCAAGATTATATTTTGTTGTCATTAGATTATTGGGCTTGATTGAATATTGTCTTGATGGGTGTCTTATATGGGCTAAATTTTTTGTAGTCTGGTCACTAATAACTGAGCTAGAACATTGACCACCAGGGTAATAAAAAACAAAATTAATGCTGCATACATTAAAGCAGCCACCTGTAAACCACTAGCTTCGGCAAATTGATTGGCTAAGAGAGAAGAAACAGTATTAGAGGGTGCAAAAACTGAAGGATCGACTCTATTAGAGTTACCGATTAACATTGTGACTGCCATAGTTTCTCCTAAAGCACGACCCAACGCCAACATGATGCCACCGATAATTCCTGAAGAAGCAGCAGGTAAAATAATCTGTAAAATTGTTTCCCAACGAGTAGCCCCTAAGCCAACCGCAGCCTGACGTAAACCTTGATCGACATTAGTAATAGCATCGCGAGAAATTACCGCAATGGTGGGTAAAATCATCACCGATAAAATTAGAGCCGCAGGTAACATTCCTGGACCTTTTAGGGGCGTAAAACCCTTGAGGAAGGGAATCAAAACAAAAATCCCCCATAAGCCATATACTACACTAGGTACAGCAGCCAAAAGCTCGACTAAAAAAACAATAATTCTTTGCACTGCGGGGGAAAAATAATCTTCACTGAGGAAAATAGCCACCGCTAAACCAATAGGTACAGAAATCGCCAGGGCAATAAATGAGCTAACTAAAGTACCGTAAATTGCCGGCCAAACTCCATACTGACTATTAACAGGATTCCAACTACTAGTAGAAAGAAACCTTAAACCAAATTCTTGAATAGCAGGCATGGCTTTAATTGCAACCTGAATTGTAATCCAAATTAAAACACCAGCGATCGCAAAAGCTAAAATTTTGGCGATCCAATAAAAACTACTATCTAAAATTCTTTCTATACTCGAACGGGGTTCAATTTTCGTCTCGTAACTCTTATTCATATAATTAGATGGCTCTTTATTACTTTAAACAATATTGCTTCGATTTAAATTAGGTTCTTCTCAATATTCTACTAGTATTTATTTACCCTACTTTGTTTAAGTCCAGGTAAAGCTCGACGTTGCTGAATAATAATGATGTGCTGAAGATATAGCGACAGGGAGTAGGAAGTAAGCAGAATAAACTCACCATTCGCGTATCTCAAAGTAAAAAAAGATACCTAGAGAAAGACAGAGAAGACTAAATCTGATAGATCTGGAGAATGAATAATAGCAAAACCTACCAGCTCAGCTCCGAACGAATCGATGATATCGTGCTTCTGCTATTGTTCAAGAGATATGATTAACCTGTCGCCACCTAAATTACGTTAAAGTTGAAAAACGAAAGCTAGATAAAACAGGATTTAAATTATGACTTTATCAGTTGGCACAACTGCACCAAGTTTTACAACTACTGATGATGAAGGTAACAGCATTTCTTTATCAGATTTTTCAGGCAAAATAGTTGTTTTGTATTTTTATCCCAAAGACGACACTCCTGGTTGTACCAAACAAGCCCAAAGCTTCCGCGATAACATTGCCGAATATCAAAATAAAGATATGGTAGTTCTTGGTGTAAGCATGGACGATCAGGCATCGCACCAAAAATTTAAAGAAAAATACGGCTTACCATTTAAGCTCCTGGTTGACAGTGATGGGGCAATTACTAAAGCTTATGATGTTGATGGTGGTGGTTATGCTAAGCGCGTCACTTACATCATTGATGGCAATGGCACAATTACCCATGTTGATGACAAAGTAAATACTAGTACTCATGCAACCGATGTGTTGACTAGTATTGGTTAACCTTCAGCTTGGTAACATTTTTTAAATACAAAAACAGGGAGCAGCACAAACTAATCCCTGTTTTTTTTTTACGAATGGCAAAATTAATTTAAAACCAAACCAGAGTTATTAATCAATAGGCTGTACATAGAAAGCAACCCCACTATTGCCTTCTAGCTGGTAATGTGGAAGGTTTTCCGTGACGTAATCTCTTTCAATCACAGAAGGAGTAAAGAAGTGAAAATCCCCTTGTGTTTGATAGAAACGATATAGCTCCACGGTATTATCTTGAGGAGTATCGTAGGCATAGTAAGCCACGTCTTCAAAGATATAGTTACTAAGATTACTCACAATATAATTTTTTTCTACTTCGCTGATCGTGTAAAGATGAACTCCTGTACTTTGATTCAAGAAACTATATACTGGTTTAGCTTCAGTTAAAGGATTGTCGGCATCAGCACTAAAAGCCGCTTTATAGGATGCTCCCTCGTAAGTATATTCAGGAAGGTTATCAATTACCGCTTGTTTTTCAGTTTCAGAAGTGGTGTAAAAGTGAGAACCAATATCTGAGCAGAAGAAACGATGGACTATAGGCTCGTTAATCGGCTCGTCAATCGGCTCATCAATCGGCTCGTCAATCGGCTCGTCAACATTGTTATCAGAATTAGCAGCAAAATGAGTGACAATTTCAGATCCTAAGGCGTTGTTAATCCCCTCAATAAAACCTGTACCAGCTTCCCCTGCATCATTAAAAAAGTTAGTAATTGTTAGATCGTCTTCGGCATTAGCAACACCATCACTACTGATATCAATAATTAAGTCATTGTCTACTTTTTCCAGACCGATAGTTCCTACTGCTAGCTCACCGATAATAATTTCTCCTGCACCGAAGGAACTAGGATCGTCAAGATTAACACTATCTAAATCAACACCATCACTACTAATCAAGAGATAATCAACACCGTCTAGATCTGTAATTTGGCTACCAGCAGAATCTAAACTCAGCTGATAGGCATCATTACCGAAACCTCCTTCTAAAGTATCTTGACCTTTATTACCAATGATAAAATCATCTCCTGCATCTCCTGAAAGGAAATCATTACCCTGAAAACCACTGATAACATCGTTACCTAATCCTCCATAGATGGAGTCGTTACCTAATCCTCCATTCAGTCGATCATCTTCTGGTGTACCTTTATTAAGTAGAGAAAAAGCGTTGTCCTGAATAATGGTTGTGTCAGTATTACGTAGAATAATATCAGACAGAGTAGTGTTTTCAATCTCAGTAATTTCAGCAGGAGTAAAGATATTCTCATAGTAAAAGCGATCGCCTGACCGCAAGTTCCTAAACTGATCTGACAAGATGGTTTGTATAGTTTCTCCCACTACTGTCCCTGGTTGATGATCTTCTGCTAATAACCCAACATACAAATCAATATTGTCAACATTGCCATAAAGTGTTGTTAGGTCAGTTTGTAGCTGGACATTACTAGTAATATCGTCAAAGCTATCAACTAGAGATAAACCAAAAGCTTCCCTCACAGTATTGTAGTCACTGACTCCATTAAGTCTACCGCGCTCAATATTAATGGCAAACAAGTCTCGCCCACTAATACGATCACCACCGCCAAATAATAGATTACGGACATCATTAATTATTTTGGTATCTACATCTTCACTTAAAGAAGAACCAATCCCCCGCAGAATCGGATCAATGCCGCTTTCTTGAATTACCCCAGCAGAACGGAAAAATACCTCAGAAAGAGTTAAACTACCCTCTAGTATTTCGTTGCCTTCTGTATCTAAGCGTAAAATTTCTGAACTTAGTTGAGTATGACCAATACGGAAAGCCCCAGAACTAAAACTGCGGTCAATGTTGGGGTTAATTTCTGGGTCGTAACCAGTATATTCAGGTAGAGTGTTAACTCCTAAAATGGCGGGTAGATATTCGTTATAAACAATCGACTGGTATTGAGCAATATTGATTTGGCGAGCGCGTTCAAATAGCTGATTATCATTCCATTCAGGATGGGCAATGGCTAGTTCTTCTGCAATGCGATTGTGTTCTCTGACAAACAAAGTGTGCATAGAAGCTAATACCGAGTTTTCGTTGGCACGAATATCCCCCGCCACAAATAAGCTTGTAGGATCTTGGCGGGAAGGATTAGCATTTGGTATAAGTTCGTCCGCAAAGGGCAATAGATTGCCTTCGCTAACTTTTAATAAGCCCCCAGTATCTGCTCTAAGATAGTTACTACGCTCTTCATCAGAGCCATAAATGTTTGAACCATCAATCCAAGCAGTGATGTTATTGGAAATCTGTCCAGGGTTATCAACACTAGTACCAGTACCTTCGGTAAAGGCTGTACCATGTAGAGGAATAGTTACTGTACCTGTGCCTTCTGGATCGAGAAAAGAATCTCCTGAGGGAACAGGAATATTTACGCTATTTTCGGCATTTTCGGCAGTAAGAATAATATCGTGGTCGAGGAACTGACCAAATGCCCAGATAAAATTAGTCAAACCGCGATCGCTAGGAATTATTTCGTCTTGTTGTGCCAAAGTATTACTAATTACTCTAGAGTTAGGACGATCTGCCCCTGCAGGACTAGAAATGCGATCGCCATAATCTAGGGGAGCAATATTTAAAAGATTACTCCCAACTGCACCATAATCTGGATTATTTTGATTATTATCTGTCCCATTAATAGAATAAAAATTTGCTATACCTAAACTAAAAATATCGTTGTTAATAATAGTAGTGTTCATAAAATTTGGCTTTTTTATTTGGCTTTTTTAAATTGATTAAAAAACAGGAAACGTATTGATTAATTTAAGTATTTTCTCTTACGTAATATTTATTACAACACAACTACGATATCTTTGTAATACTTAAGAATTAAGATTGTATGAACTTTGTTTGAAATTTTGATGATGCTCAAAGCAATAAAAAAAGGACAGAAAAAATCCTATCCCTAAATATCTCGCTCAAGTTTCCCAAGTTTGCCAAAATTTTAATTTGCTTTAGTTAAAATTTCGTAACTAAGCTGATTACAATAACTAATTAATCATTAAACATTTGCTACTGGTTGAATATAGAAAGCAACACCACCATTACTTTCTAACTGATAATCTGGTAGATTTTCTAAGACGGCATCTCTTTCTGCCGCACTAGGAGTATAGAAATGAGCATCAATCACGGGATTATAGAAACGATATAATGCTTGATTTCCTTCTTGTTCAGTTTCGTAGCCGTAATAAGCAACACCTTCAAAAGTATAGTTAGGAAGATTTTCGATAATCGCATCTCTTTCTGCTTCGGCAATAGTATATAGATGAACCCCTGTATTGGTGTTAAAGAAGCGATAAACTGGTTTTGCTCCAGTAAACAGATCTTCATCATGGGGCGCACCAACATAAGATTCTCCCTCATATTCATAGTTAGAAAGATTTTCTCGGACAGAATCTCTTTCTCCCGCTGAAGCAGTATAGAAATGAACCCCAACACTGGGATTGAAGAAACGATAAACAGTTGAACCATTTGAAATTGGACTGCTTTGAGCATAATCAACAATTTCCTGGCCAGTTAAATTGCCAACCTGTTCTATTGCCCCTAAACCTGCTTCTTTTTCATCGTTGAAGTAGTCGGTAATAGTTAAATCAGTTTCAGGATTGATAATGCCATCCTGATTAAGATCGATCAATAGATCATTCCCCGCTTTTCTAATACCAGTTTGACCTGGACGAGGATCAGATAAAATTAGATTAACAGCCCCTCCTCCTTCTGTATCAAAAATTTCCAGAGTATCAGAGCCACCTTCGTCAACAATTTGCGTTCCTCCTGTACTATCCAGGAAGATTCTATAAGTATCGTTACCAACACCGCCACTAAGGACATCTCCGTTGCCCTGAGCTATTAGGAAGTCATTGCCTTCACCACCAACAAGACTATCTGCCCCTGCATCACCTCGAATGATATCGTTACCCTTACCACCAAAAATGATGTCGTCACCTTCGCCACCATTAATTACATCGTTGCCAGTAAGACCCTCAATCAAGTCCGCCTGCTCTGTACCAACAATGTTGCCATCGCTTTCTAAAGTTCCTCGTAATTCATTGGTAAAAGGAACAGTAAAAGCATCATTGGGAACTAATTCAGGATGAGAGACGTGACTACGAATGATGTCATCCAAGCCAGTATTTTTAAGATCTAAATCAATGGCATTAGAAACAACACTTAAGAAAGAATTAGCATTGTCTAGTTGATCGGCATAGAAGAAACGGTCATAGTTACGTAATCTGGCAAACTGATCTTCAATAATTCTGCTAAAAGTAGGCCCTAACAAAACACCTTCTTCAACAGGTATTTCAGCTAGTCCACCAAGCCAAAGATCAATTTGATCGACACTGGCGTAAGCCTGTTCAAATAAAGCTGCTACATCTGCACCAAAAATGGGATTTAGAGCGGCAAAATTTTCAATTGGATTATCGGGATTGAGAGCATTATATACTGCTACATAACCAGGAAGACCTAGTTCTCGACCACGCTGCAGGTTAATTGCAACTAAATCTTGTCCACCATTACCAGGAGCGCCAAACAGGTTATTGCGAACTCCATCAATCACTCGATGATCGGCATCATTAGACTGTTGATAGTTCAAACCGATGAGGATATCATCTACTCCGTTTTGGCTAATTTGATCGGGACGGAAGAAAGCATCTCGCAGAGAAATACTACCAACATCATTATTATCAATGGTACGAATTTGATCTGATAGCAGAGTATGTCCTAAACGATAAGCTGCACCAGAAAATTCTACAGCAATACTAGGAGCTAAAATTTCGGGGTCAATTACCTCAAGATCTTCTGTTCCTTCGTTGCCGATTAATAAAGGTAAAAACTCTTGATAGGTAATGACCTGACTTTTTGCTCCAATTACAGCGCGAGCGGCTTCATAAATAAATTCGCCCCGAATCTGTTGTTCGGTAGGTTGAGTTTCTAGCCCCAGAGAAGGTACATATTCATCTCTGTATCGAGCATAAGCTTGATTAAGTCCTTCATCATCCCCTGCATCGAGGTGAAAGGCTACTTTGTCCGCCACTAAGTTATGTTCACGAATCAACAGAATGTGAATTGAAATTAAGCCCACCTGTTCATTGATCCGTATATCTCCAGAAATAAATTCCTGGTCATCAGGAACGCGATCGCCAGGATCAGCATTAGGAGAACCATTTCGATTATAAGGAGCTAAGATTTCTCCAGAGGTATTATTAGGATCTGCTCCTCCCTCAAAAGCTACACCATTAGTACCATAGCCATTATTAGCAACAAGTAGTTTTCCATCGTAGGGAGATTGTCCTTCTGGAGGCAGGGGTACTCCTTCTGTGCCAAAAAAGCTATTACCCAAATCGGTTCGTTTGGCTGCTGCACGAGTAATATCTGAGCCATAGCCGTTAGAACCATCAATATAAGCCGTAATTTCGTTAGCTACTTCTCTGGGATTACCTGCTTCAGTTCCTGTGCCTTCTTCTGCGGGAATGCGTTGGAGAGGAATTTCAGTAAAAAAATCAGCATAAAGGATATCATCTGGGTTTAATTCAATTCCAAATTCCTCTTCAGGAAGTTCTTCAATGTTAGAGCCTTCAGAAATACTTAAGTCATGGTCGAGGAATTGTCCCCATTGCCACAGCCAATCACTTGCATTGAGAGGATTACCTGTGATATCTCCTTGAGGTGCAATGATGTTACTTACGTCCCTTACATTAGGCAAAGTAGAAGGTAAATTAATTCCTCCCCCTCTGGGTTCGCTATACCCATCTTCAAAAGCACGAGGAAAGATATGAATTAGTTCTTCTCCTGCCGCACCATGATCTTCTGGTTGGTTGCCAGATCCGTCGATGGTGCGAATGTCAATATCTACCACTTTTTTACCTCTTCTATTACAAATCTATAACTGAAACTAGTCAAATAAAGCTTTAAATATGCATGAAATTCCTTTAAAAAGCTTTATTTGGGCTTTAAAATCATATTTAATGCCTAAGATCCTTCTCGTACTAAAATCTCCGCCAAAAAATTAATGGTAATTGGCACCATCAAAATTGCGAAAACTCCTCAGACTATTAATGTAGTACGAGTAGGTAATTTCTTTTATGCAAAAAATATAAAATTTTTCAGCAAAATGTAGGAAATGATCCGTATTACGTCGAAAAAGCTTATATTATTGATAATAAAGTGGCGATCGCCATCGAAAATCCGATTACACCTGTGGAAAGGTTATTAGATAAGTCCAAAGATAGTGAATTTGTCCGTGATTTGCGCGATCGCATTGATGCTATTGTCAAAACTGAATTACTTTTGGGAATGGAAAGAACTTTGCAGGTAAAAATTGTAGATCTAACCATTAATACAACTTTAGACAACAATTTTACTGGGATTGTTGCCCTACTCTATGAAGTTCCTAAAGTACGGATTCCCCAGCATACCAGTATAAGGATATCGCTGATTTGAAGTATGAAGTAAAGTTAGTTAAACAAGACGTGATAAGGGGAAGAATGCAAGCTCTACAAAGCTCAGACCTTTGCTGCTTTGATAGCTTTAACAGTTAGCAATACCGAGGTGAGACGGACACGTAATTTTTTGTTAATTGGGCAACTCTTGATACTAAATCATCTAAATCGAAGGGTTTATAAATAATGCCATCAGCCTTACTCTT
>JASJDX010000547.1 GCA_030064975.1 Pleurocapsa sp. MO_192.B19 | reverse complement strand
TCCACAGTTTGGGGTTCAGTTTCGGCTACGGCAACTGTATCTGGTACTTCTTGAGTGACTGCTACGGATTCAGACTCCACAGTTTGGGGTTCAGTTTCGGCTACGGCAACTGTATCTGGTACTTCTTGAGTGACTGCTACGGATTCAGACTCCACAGTTTCTACCACCTCTTGAAGCTCGTTCAGTTCTTCCGATAGGATAGCTGTTGTTTCCGCAGCTTGTTGCATCTCATTCAGTTCCTCTGACAAAATGGATGTGATCTGTTCAGCTTGTTGAATTTCAGCTATTTCCTGGGGATTTGCCTCAGTATCTAGATTCTGTTGAATTTGATTTAGTTCTGCCGATAGGGTAGCTGCCATCTGTTCGGCTTGTTGAATTGCAGCTAGCTCTTGAGGATTCGCTCCTGTTTCTAGATCCCGTTGAATTTGATTGAGTTCCTTCGATAAGGTAGTTGCTATTTGTTCAGCTTGTTGAATTTCGGTCAACTCTTGGGGACTATCTCCTGTATCTAGATCCTGTTGAATCTGATCCAGTTCTTCCGATAAGCTAAACAGATTGTCACCGAGGTTAGGGACTAAACCCGTACCCCACTCCTGAATGTTCTGTAAATTGCCACTGAGGTTAGAGGATAACCCTGTAGCCCATTCCTGAAAGTCTATTGGGTTACCTTCCTCGTCAGTAGCCAGATTTTTACTCCATTCTTGAGCAGTGTTTAGACTTGTGCTGATGTTAGAAACCACACTTTCCTGTAACTTGTTTAAGTTAACAGCCATTGCCCAATCCGAAAGTTTAGATTGGAAATTACTTGTAAGAGAATTAATAGACTCAGTGGCAACAACTGGTTCTAATATTTTAGAAGTAGCTATTTGTAGTTGATGGATCTGTTCTTGCCAATCAAAAGCATTAGACTGTTGTTCCTCATCTTTAAGAGTATCTTGAGGGATTGAGATAATAAACTTACCTGAGTTTGGCTGAAACTCTGCTGTAGGCTGTGCCAAAGCAACAGGTTGACCTAGTAGTAGGATAGCTACCATAGTAGATATGAGTAGATGGTAACGCATTACTAAACGTTTAAACCTCCTAGAATGAAAATTGAGTTTACGAAGTGATGATAAAACAACAAGTGTGACAAAATCGTGACACACATCTCACTCTTGTTTGGTTATGAAAACGGGAGCGTTTTACTGAAATTTTTAATTATGGCGATCGCCTACTAACTAAGTTGATTAACTGAATAACAAAAGCGATCGCCCCGAGAAATCGTTTCTCCATGAACTATGGGACGATCGTTTGTGGTATAAGCAGTGTGGCGATAAACTAGCAAAGGATGACCTAAAGGTACATCTAAATATTCACTAAGTTCAAGATTAGCATTGGTACATTCGATAATTGCTGCGACACGCTCGATGTTCCAATGATTGCGTTTTAAAATAGGAAAGGTCATGTTTTGTTTTAACTCTGTTGCGAGCTTCTGACCTATTTCTGGCAAAATGTAGGTAATATCAACACCTCCAGGCACTTTGTCTGTTAGCAGAAGTTTTTTTTGTAAATAAGCAGTGGGGTTATTTGAGGGTAATTGCAGTATTTTTTGTACTTCTGTTGGGGCGATCGCCAGCTCAAAGGTTATGTTTTGCAGCGATAGTTCAATTCCTTTGTCTGCTAGATCATTTTGCAGAAACGTTAGAGAATTAGAGAGAGTATAGGCTACTTTACGCTTCTGGGTAACAAATGCTCCTTTTCCTTGATAGGTAGACACTAAACCTTGTTGAACTAAATTAGCGATCGCTCTTCTAATCGTAATTCGACTGACTTTCCATTCTTCAATTAGTTCTCTTTCACTCGGTAATTTATCTCCAGGTAAATAGTAACCATCAATAATTCGCCGATATATCTGCTCGGAAATATCAATGTGAAGCGGTATCTGCTTTTGCGTTTTTGCCAATTTTATTTAATTGGTAACTAATGTGACCAAATTATTATAACAAGTTGCTATAATCATTCTGATCTAAAACTTGTTATAACAAGTAAGAAATAGAGTCAAATCATGAACACTCAAGTCATAACCAAATCAGCATCTAGTGACAATCTAAAACAAATCTTAAATCCATCTGAGTTAAAGATCTTGAATGCTAGTTCCAACTGGCGAGGATTAATTCAGTTGGCAGGACACTTCTGTGTAATGGGAAGTAGTGGCTATTTATGGACAATGGCTGATAACTGGATAATTAAAATACCAGCTTTAATTATCTATGGCTTTAGTTTTGCTGCCATGTTTGCACCCTTACATGAGAGTTCTCATCGAACAGCTTTTGCTAGTAATCGTCTCAACGATACTGTTGCTTGGATAGCTGGACTCTTATCTTTTTATAACAGTGATTTTTATCGTCGCTATCATAAATGGCATCATCGCTATGCTCAAATTGATGGTAAAGATCCCGAACTGAATGACCCCAAACCAAGTAATTTTGGGGAATATTTAGTAGAACTGAGTGGTTTTAACTGGTGGATTGGCAAATTTATCAGTCATTATCGTGTAGCCACAGGAAAGCTAGAAAATTATTTCTATATTGCTGAAGATGCGCAGGATGAGGTTATAAGATCGACTCGTTTACAACTGGCAGTTTATGGTGTGGCGAGCGCTATTTCTCTAATATTCCATCAACCTTGGTTTTTTACACTCTGGTTATTACCTCTAGCTGTAGGACAGCCTATTTTACGATTTATCTTGTTAGCAGAACATACAGGATGTAGTAATAATGACAATCCTTTAACTAACACTCGCACCACTTTAACCTGGTTTCCTCTAAAATTTATGGTGTGGAATATTCCCTTTCATGGTTCACACCACCTTTATCCTTCTATTCCCTTTCATGCTTTACCCCAAGCACACCAGCAATTAAAGGATCATTTTAAAGTAATCGAGAGCGGTTATCTCAAAGTACATCGAGACATCATGACATCTTTTTGATTAATCGGCTGAGTAATAAATGAACAATGCAGTTAATCAATTCACCATCAAAAATTTTTCTTTGCAATGCAAAACAACACTATCAGAAGCAAGAATAGTATTTAAAACTTATGGGAAATTAAATAAAGAGCGCACTAACACTATTTTGTATCCCACTTCCTATGGAGCGCAACATCAGGATATCGAGTGGTTAATTAGTCCTGACAGTATTCTCGATCCGAGTCAGTATTTTATTATAGTTGCCAATATGTTTGGTAATGGCTTATCTAGTTCTCCTAGTAATAATGAAGCTTGTGGTTTAACAGAATCAAGATTTTGGTTTACCCATTTAGATAATGTTCGCGCTCAAAAAAAATTACTAGACAGCTTAGAAATTAACCAACTAGCTTTAGTTTATGGTTGGTCAATGGGGGCGCAACAGGCTTATCATTGGGGAGCATTATATCCTGAATGGGTTGAGCGGATTGCTGCTGTATGTGGTACAGCACGTACAACAGACCATAATAAGATTTTTCTACAAAGTTTACGCACTGCCCTGACAGCCGATCCTACTTGGAATGGTAATAAGTTTGAGGATGTCCCAGAGCGTGGTTTTAGAGCTTTTGCGCGTATCTATGCAAGTTGGGCAGCATCTCAAGCTTACTATCGAGAGGGAATTTATTATCAGTTTGGCTATGAGTCATTAGAAGACTATTTATTACGAGGTTGGGAAGCAAACTATCGCCGACGCGATCCTCACGATCTACTGGCAATGATAGATACTTGGTTACATTGTGATATTAGTAATAATCCAACTTATCAAGGGAATTATCAACAATCACTCTCCTCAATTCAGGCTCAAACTCTAGTAATGCCAGCAATCACAGATTTATATTTTACTCCTGAAGACTGTCTAGCAGAAGCTAATTTAATTCCTAATGCAAAATATCTTCCTATTCCTTCAATTTGGGGACATCGGGCAGGAAATCCCGCTCAAAATCCTGAAGATGAAACATTTATTAGAAAAGCAGTAACGGAATTACTTGCTAGCAATAGCTAATTTTGATTTTATTTTCAATTCTACAGGTTTCTTAATTTTCAGCTATTTAACTGTATAAGGTATTATCAACTACGATGTTATTATCAGAACTAGCTCGCGATCGCGGAATTCGTTACTTTCTGATTTCGTTTACCGATTTATTGGGTGTACAAAGAGCCAAACTGGTTCCTGCTGAAAGTATTGATGAAATGGCGGAAAATGGTGCAGGATTTGCGGGATTTGCTGCTTGGTTAGACATGACTCCTGCCGATCCTGATATATTGGCAATACCCGATCGCAACAGCCTGTTTCAACTACCTTGGCAATCAGATGTCGGGTGGATGCCAGCGGATATCTATGGTTTAGATGGTAATCCAATTATGCAGACTCCTCGCCTAGTACTGAAGAAAATGCTTAAAGTAGCCGCAGAACTGGGATATACAATTAAAACTGGTGTTGAATGTGAGTATTTTTTGTTGTCGGGAGATGAGCTAGAAATTGCCGACAGTCGCGATCGCGCTATTAAACCTTGTTATGAGCAACAGGCGTTGATGCGTCGTTATGATGTGGTGAGAGAAATCTGCGATGCCATGTTGTCTTTAGGTTGGAAACCTTATCAAAACGATCACGAGGATGCAAATGGACAGTTTGAAATAAACTGGACTTATGATGATGCTCTAGTTACAGCCGATCGTCATGCCTTCTTCAAGTACATGGCTAAAGCGATCGCCGAGAAACATGGATTTCGTATTACCTTTATGCCCAAGCCTTTTACTAATTTAACTGGCAACGGTTGTCATATTCATCTTTCTGTTTGGGATAATGTGGGCAAGATTAATTTATTTAAAGATGAACTGGAAGAATCCGAACTTTCTACATTAGGGTACAATTTTCTGGGCGGAATTCTTGAGTCGGCAACTGCTTTGAGCGCATTCACTAATCCTTCAATCAATTCTTATAAGCGTATTAATGCTCTGAATACAGTATCAGGTGCAACTTGGTCACCTAGTACTATTACTTATGGTGGCAATAATCGTACCCACATGATTCGTATCCCCGATCTGGGTCGGTTTGAGTTTCGACTACCTGATGGTGCAGCAAATCCCTATTTACTTCCCGCAGCAATTATTGCAGCAGGTTTAGATGGTGTTGAGCGTAAACTAGATCCAGGCGATCGCTCGGAAAATAATAGCTACACTGAACCATCGCACACGGCAAAACGTCTTCCTGGTAATTTATTGGATGCCCTACGCTGTTTAGAAACCGATACAGTTCTCGAAAAGTCTTTGGGAGAATCTTTTGTTGCTTCTTATTTGAAATTAAAATATCAACAGTGGAATCGATTCAACA
>JASJDX010000546.1 GCA_030064975.1 Pleurocapsa sp. MO_192.B19 | reverse complement strand
AATTATGGATTGAATAGTGAAGAGCAAGATTTTTTGCCAGATTTATACACTATGGTTGGAGGACATCCTTATCTAACCCGTTTGGCTTTTTACTACCTAAATCAAGATGATCGTAATTATACTTTGAAGCAATTATTGACTCTTGCTCCCACTGAAGAAGGTATATATAGTAATCATTTACGTAGTCTTACTGTGGCAATCGAAGAAAAGCCTTCGTTAAAAATAGCTGTAGTTAAATTGGCGATCGCCAAAAAGGATATTAAGTTAGAATCAAGCGTCGCTTATCAATTAGAAAGTTTAGGGCTAATTAGTCGACAGGGTAATTTAGTGCAGTTCAGTAGTGAACTATATCGTTTATATTTCCGAGATTTACTAATTCGCAATCACGTTACCATAAGTTAAACCCGCTTCGCGGTTAGCTATTAGCTTTTGTTAAAACTCTTGATTGGCAGGCTCGAAAGTGAAATTGCACTAAACTTATTTTAGTATCGAGCTTTAATTGTGCTGCCAAAAATTTATTAATTCTCTTTTTATGTCAATTTATGTCAATTCCTCAAAAATCTAGTGCAACAGAGAATATACCCCTACCTATTTCTAAGTCTCGATTTAATTTTCGGCAACTATGGAATATGAACTTAGGCTTTTTAGGCATTCAGTTTGGCTGGGGGTTACAGATGGCGAATATGAGTGCTATTTTTGAATATCTGGGGGCAGATGCAGATCAGCTACCAATTCTTTGGATCGCTGCGCCTTTAACTGGTTTGTTGGTCCAGCCCGTTGTCGGTAACTTAAGCGACTATACTTGGAATGCTTTGGGTAGAAGACGACCTTATTTTTTGCTGGGGGCAATTCTGGCATTTATTGCTCTAATACTGATGCCAAAGTGTTCTAGTCTGTGGCTAGCAGCAGGATTATTATGGATTTTAGATACTAGTGCTAACGTAAGTATGGTACCGTTCCGAGCTTTTGTGGGAGATTTGTTACCCAAAGAGCAAAGAACTCAAGGTTTTGCTGTGCAAAGTATTATGTTCGGCTTGGGGGCGGTTTCTGCTTCAACTTTGCCTTGGATACTCAACAATATTTTTCACATTAGTAATGCTAGTAATACCCTACGTCAAATTCCCCTGACAGTAGAAGTTTCTTTCTACACTGGGGGTATATTATTTTTGAGTACTGTCCTGTGGACAATTGTAACTACCCCCGAATATCCACCTCAAAATTTGGCTAAGTTTGAACAATTAAAAGCGACACGAGGAGGTATTGTTAGCAGCTTACGGGAAACTTGGCAAACATTAGGGCAAATGCCTAGCACAATGAAACAATTGGCTAGAGTGCAGTTTTTTACTTGGTTGGGTATATTTTGTTTTTTTCTGTATTTTCCTCCTGCCGTAGCCAGAAATATTTTTGGCGCAACTAGTCAAAATTCAACTCTTTACAGTGACGGAATAGAATGGGCAGGCATTTGTTTTGCAGTATATAATACCGTCTGCATTGGTTTTTCTTTTGTTTTGCCCCGTATTGCTAAGCATCTTAGTCGCCCAATAACTCATAGCCTATGTCTACTCTGTGGAGGAGTCAGTTTAATTTCTCTATTGGCAATTAATGAACCCACCGCCCAGAGCGCGATCGCCAATCAATATATCTTACTTTTAACAATGGTGGGTTTGGGGATAGCTTGGTCGAGTGCGCTGATTATGCCCTATGCCATGTTGAGTAGTTCAATTCCATCCCAGCGTCGAGGAATTTATCAGGGAATCTTTAATTTTTTTATTGTATTACCAGAAATTGTCGTATCCTTGGGTTTTGGTTGGATTATGCAGCATTTGCTCCACCAAGATCGTTTGTTAGCCGTAGTTATGGGGGGGGCGTTTTTAGTGATAGCAGCGGGATTAACTTTGCTAGTGAAATCTGCTCCTGCTAGCGATCTAACCACTGAAATAAAAGACCTAGAAACTCCAGATGAAGTTTCTTCTGACCAGACGGAAACCACCCCAGCAACTGAAGCATAAAATACCATGATTAGTCAAGCTATAGAAAAACGTTTAGGTTTATCTTCAGATCAATTTGGTCGCTTAGCTCAACTGTTACTGTTAGCAATTACAGTATTGGCTTACAATGTCATCGGCATGGCGATCGCCAATGCTCTTTTTATAAGTCATGTAGGGGCAGGAGAACTACCTATAGCCTTTATCTTGATTGGTTTATGCTCTATTCCTGCTTATGCAGCTTTTTCCCAAATTGCCGATCGCTATAGTCGCCCCCAGTTGTTTCGCTATGTGCTGTTGGTTTCCATAATCATGATGCTAGGGCTGAGACTGTTAATTAATCTAGATGTGGTTTGGGTTTACTATGTTCTTTTAATCACAATTTTTTTCCAATGGGATTTTAATAACAATATTCTCTATCCAGGGCTGCTAACAGATTATTTCACCACCCTAGAATATAAGCAATATGCCCCTTTTATTGGGATCGCTCAAGCGGTAGGAACTTTATTAGGTGGCAGTTGTACTATTCTCCTCTCTCATTATTTTCTTAGTCGAGAATTAATGTTTTGTTTGCCGATCTTGATGGCGATCGCTTTTGGGCAATTAGTATATTTAGAAACATCTCAACGTCGTTTACAAACTTCTAGCAAAGAATCAGAAATCGGTATCCTAGAATCTTTAAAAACTTTACCTGATTTGTGCCGACGTTATCCTTTAGTGTTATTTTTGGCTACTAGCACTTATTTGCTAGTAATTATTTATCTAACTTCTGAATTCCTCTGGTTTAATATTTACGGACAACACTTCAATGAGTCGGAATTGACTGGATTTTTGGGACTAATGCGGATGATTATCTCTTTAATCCAGGTAGTGTTTCTCTATGGTATTACTCGTCCCCTACTCAAATTAGTAGGAGTGGCACGGCTAAATGCGGTTTATCCTGTTACCACCTTTCTAAGTCTTGGGGGGCTGCTGTTTAATTTTAATTTAGCTGCGGCGATTGGGCTACATATTAATGGAGACGCACTTTATAAATCGATTAACCTTCCCGTACATCAACTAAACTATAACGGCATTCCCCATCAATATGTAGGAAGAATCCGTGCCTTAAGCGATGGTTTGATTTATTCTTTGGGGTTAATTTTAGCAGGGGGCGTTTTATGGGTGTGCCATCTTTATTTAAGCTTGGTGCAAATTACCTGGCTGGCAATTAGTTTAACTATCGTGTTGTTACTGGTACGTTTGCCCATGGGTCAATTTTATACTCAGAGTTTAGAGGAGATGATTCGCTCTGATACGATTAATTTAGATGATTTTAGCGATGAAAGTACTCCATTACCGCCCCAGTCGAGTAAGGTAATTCGGGAGTTTTTGGCAGATAGCGATCGCTACAATCAAATTAAAGGTTTAGAATTAGCCGCTAATATTGGCAATCCTAGTCAGTTTTTCACTGAAGTCAAAGCCTTATTACCCGATGCTCAGGATCATTTACGTCAGGGAATATTAAAGTTATTTAGCAATCATCACGATCGAGCAACCTTACAACAGTTTGCTAATTTATTAATTGACTCCAATCCTACTGTACGCGCCACTGCCCTAGAAGTTCTGATTGCCAATCAGTATGCTTTTGAGCTAGAACAGCTTGAGGCATTAATTGCTGACAGTGATGAGGTAGTTAGAACATTAGGCTTGATTGCCACATTTCAATGTACTGACTCAAAAGAGTTAGACGATCGTATCGCCGAAAAATTCTGGCAGACAACATTAACCGACACTATAGCTAAAGCGATCGCTAGAGTAGTACGCCACAGCCAAAATCCTGAATTTGTTACTTTAATCGAATATTTGCTACCTCAAGCTAGCCCAGAAGCCAAACAAGAGGCATTATCAGCTTTAGCTAGCTTTGCTCAACCTCAAGATTATCATTTAGCTAAAATCGCTGTTGCTGAAATTAATCATTTTGAATCATCAGTGCAGGTTGCAGCATTTAAACTATTAGAAATTACTCATTGCGTAGAGATGCTAGATGTTGTCGCTACAGGATTAAAAGATTGTCATCCGCGAGTTCGTCAGCAGGTAGCCAAAACATTAGCAGCTTATGGTAAAGATGGTTTGACTATAGCGAAAAAAAGCCTAGCTTCTGCCAATCCTGAGGTAGTAAATACAGCGATCGCCACTATTGGCAAAATTAAAAGTAAACAGGCTAACGAAATATTATATAAACATCTTTCTCCAGAGTTTCAGCAGCTTGCTCGTACCCGCAAATGGCAACAGCAAATACCCAATCAAGATCCTAGTTGGCAGTTATTGGCAGTTGCTATTGAAGATTATCATCAACGTTTACTACAAAAGATTTTATATATCCTCTCCTGTTTGGGATATTCTCGAACGGTGAATTTAGTAACACGGATTTTAGCAACCAGCGACCGGCGTGATTTAGCTAACGCAGTAGAAGTCTTAGCTTCTATTAATCATCGTCGTTTTATTCAACCTTTAATTCCTTTATTAGAAGAGACAGTATCCGAACAACCTGAAACAAAAATAAAGCCTACTCCCCAATGGCTGAAAAACAAAGGCTATAAAATATTACTCGAAGCTTTAGAGTCAAGCGATCGCTGGATTAAAACAGGAGCATCTGTAGCTTTAGCTGTTATTCCTGCGGCTCTACTCAAAGATAGCGATCCAATTGTACAATCGGTGGCACAGGAAATCTTTCCTCATGCTCATCAGCTTACCTCTCCCGTTAGCACTTCTATGAATCGATTACTTTTGCTACGAAACGTCGCTCTGTTTAAAAATCTCTCTCTAGATGAGTTATTTCCCATTGATAAAGCCTTAGAACAAAGACAAGTCTTGGCAGGGGAAACTATTTATACTGAGGGAAGTTGGGGATGGAATTTATATATTATTGCCGAAGGAAAGGTGCAAATTGTTAAAGAGGTTGATGGCGAGCAACAAGAAATCAAACAATTAACTACAGGACAGTATTTTGGTGAAATCGCTCTATTTGATGAATCACCTCGTTGGGATGGCGCGATCGCTCTGGAAGACTCTATTTTACTCGGCTTAGAAAAGAAACGCTTTATTAGCCTAATTTCCCAACGCCCCCATATTATTTTAGAAATCTGTCGCTTTTTGAGTAAAAGACTGCGGGAAACTGATAAATATATGTCCGCCAAGAAAATGCGCTCTTCTTAAACTTAGATATAATACCATTTCTCAAAAGTAATGAGAGAGATGAAGCAATTTATTTTAATTAATAAAAAAACTGGAAACTCTTATTTTCCCTACACCCTGCACCCTAACCCCTACCCCCTGCCACAAGCTAAGTCTCCAGTTATTTAAGAGAAATGGTATAAGCT
>JASJDX010000069.1 GCA_030064975.1 Pleurocapsa sp. MO_192.B19 | reverse complement strand
TTGAAGGGGAATTGGCAGAAATAAGAATTCTTCCTGCGGAGGATTCTCTCAAACTAAATTCTAACTATATCCGTTCTCGTTTAAACCTAGCTGTATCTAAGCCTTTAAATATCTACGAGCTTCAAGAAGCTTTGCAATTACTACAGCTCGATCCTTTAATTGACAGTATCTCTGCCACCTTATCTGCTGGTTCTCGCCCCGAACAAAGCATACTAGAAGTAACAGTATCAGAAGCAGACTCTTTTAATCTTCAAGTTTTTGGTGATAACAATCGTTCTCCCAGTGTGGGTAGTTTTCGGCGCGGTGGCATAATTACAGAAGCAAATTTATGGGGATGGGGAGATAGACTTAGCTTTGGTTATACTAATACCGATGGTAGCGATGCTTTCGATGTTGCTTACACAATCCCTATTAATCCTTATAACGGTACTCTCAATTTTAGCTTTAACAACACCGATAATGAAGTAGTCGAATCCCCTTTTAATATCTTAGATATTGAATCTGAATCTAGCTCCTACGAAGTAACCCTGCGTCAGCCGATCTTACAAAATATCGATCGCGATACTCGCACTTTTGACGAGGTTGCTTTAGGTGTAACTGCTTTCTGGCGCAACAGCGAATCTTCTTTAGGAAACGATCCTTTTCCCTTATCTCCTGGTGCAGAAGCAGACGGCGATCTGGGGATTTTTGCCCTGCGATTTGCCCAAGAATGGACGAGACAAAATGCTAGTTCAGTTTTCACCTTGCGTTCGGAGTTTAGCTTGGGGTTGGATGCCTTTGATGCTACTACCAATAAACAAATTGCAGGAGTTGAGAGAATTCCCGACAGTCGCTTTTTTGCTTGGCGAGGACAAACTCAATACGTACATTTATTAGCCCCAGAAACCTTATTGATCTTACGGGGTAGCTTACAGATAGCTAATGATGCCCTATTGGGTGCAGAACAATTTAGTGTTGGTGGTTTTAATACTGTCAGGGGTTATCGCCAAGATGCCATCTTAACTGATAATGGGTTTTTAGCGTCAGCAGAATTGCGCCTACCTATTAGTAAGGGGTTTTCCGAATCAGGAGTTTTACAGATAATACCATTTTTTGACTATGGCAAAGGTTGGAATAACTTTGACGTAGCTAATCCAGATCCTAATAACTTAGCATCTACAGGAGTAGGCTTACTTTGGCGGGAAGAGAATTTTAATCTGCGCTTCGATTATGGTATTCCTTTAATTGATATCGATTCGAGGGATAAAACTCTACAGGAACAAGGCTTGTATCTATCTCTGCAATGGAATCTTTTTTAAAATGCACCTATAAATAATTATGAAAATTGTTCGCGCGATCGCTATTTTCTTTTTCATCGGTTTATTCTTGACTATGGGAATAATGCCTGGGTTAACTCAATTACCGCCAGAAAATTTAACTAATGCCGAAAATTTGGTACGACAAGGAAGAAAATATTACCAAGCAGAGAAATTTCACCAAGCGAGCCATAAATTAGTACAAGCTGCCGATATCTTGGCTGAATTGGGAGAATTAGAGCAAGAAGCAATTACTAGGGGGAATCTCTCCTTAGCCTATCAACAACAGGGAAACTGGCAAGAAGCCCAAAATGCGATCGCTCTTAGTTTAACTCTTCTCAGTTTTAATTACGATCTAGATACACCAACTTCTTGGCAAATTCCCGCCCTACCTCCAGAAAAACTGCAAATATTAGCGAGAATAATTAATATTTATGGTCGTCTCTGGTATTTCAGAGGAAATCCAGATAATGCTTTATCTAGTTGGCAATTAGCTACTAATATTTATCAACAATTAGAAGATAGACAAGGAGTTGTTACCAGTCAGATTAATCAAATACAAGCCTTACAAACTCTAGGACTTTATCAAGAAGCCAGAAAAAGCGGCAAAACAGTGGAACAAAATCTCGATTCTTTGCCAGATAATCTCAAATTTAAAGGCTTACTTAGTTTGGGTAATGTTTATCGTTCTGTTGGGGATTTAGCTAGTTCTGAAAAATATTTACAAACAAGTTTGGAATTAGCGGAAAATTTTAATTTGGCTCGAAACATAAGTAATATTCAACTTAGTTTAGCTGATACTTGGCACTCTTGGGGAAACTTAGAAAGAGAAAGACTGTTACCTATTCGTTATGAGTATGTTCCTTGGCGTTGCGATATAAAAGACTCTTTATCTCTTCCTTTAAAAACCCATAATTTATATGAAAAAGCTGAAAATATGTATCGACAGGTATTGAATCAAGAGCAAACGCCTGTTGCGATCGTGGCAATTAAATCTCAATTAAATCTTTTAAAATTATTAATTACTACTGGTCAATGGTCAGAAGCTCAAACATTATCCAATAGTATAAAACTATCTAATTTATCTAATAATAGAACCAAAGTTTATAGCCAAATTAATTATGCCAAAAGTTTAGCCTGTATTAAACAACAATATTCTCCAGAAACTAGATCGTGGAACAAAATTACTCACTTAATCGAAACAGCAATTCAAGATGGTTCAGAATTACAAGACAAACAAGCAAAATCATATGCTATTGGCAATTTAGGCGGATTATATGAATATTTTGCACTTTTAGCACGACAGCAACAACAAAACATTAAAGCGCAACAATGGATACAGCAAGCACAACAATTGACTCAACAAGCTTTATATTTAGCACAACCTAGCCAACTACCAGATATAGCTTATCAATGGCAATGGCAATTAGGACGTTTATTAGAAGCACAAAAAAAGACAAGGGAGTCTATTACTTATTATCAATCTACCGTCCAAACTCTTGAATCTGTACGTGGCGACTTGTTAACCATCAATTCAGACGTACAGTTTTCTTTTCGAGACAATATCGAACCCGTTTATCGACAACTAGCTCAATTACTTCTACAACAACCAACTGTGGAAAATTTAGCTCAAACTCGTCAAGTTATCCAAAATCTTCAATTAGCAGAATTAGAAAATTTTTTACGCTGTAACCTACAAAGTACCCAAGCACTGGATAAAATTGTCAATCGTCCCAATTCCACAGAAGCAGTTATCTATCCCATTATTCTCGACGAACAAATTGATGTTATCCTCAAACTGCCTAATTCTGACGAACTGCGATATCACAATACCAAAGTATCTAAAGGAGAAGTAGAAGAGGTATTGCAAAGACTACAAGACAATCTAGCTAAACCTCAAGGGAGAAAGAAGGTTCAAGAAAATGCCGAACGAGTTTATCAATGGCTAATTGCCCCCTTTGCTACAGATTTAGAAACAGCTAAAGTTGACACCTTGGTTTTTTTCCTCGATACCCCTCTAAGAAATATCCCGATGGCAGTTCTTTATGATGGAAATAACTATCTAATTGAGAAATACGCCGTAGCCGTAACTTCAGGTTTAGAACTACTAGAACCAAAAACATTACAAAGAGAACAATTAAACGCGATGCTAGCTGGTTTAACTGAATCTCGCCAAGGTTATCCTCCTCTGAAAAATGTAGATCTCCAGTTAAACCAAATTAGCGAAAAAATTTCGAGTCAAATACTTCTAGATCGGGAATTTACTGTCTTAAATTTCCAAAATCAGCTTCAATCTCTCCCTTTCCCTGTGGTTCACATTGCCACTCACGGTCAATTTAGTTCTCAACCTGAAGAAACTTTTATTATTGCCTGGGATGAATCCATCGATCTTAACGAATTGAGTAATTTACTTAAAAATACTGCAAAAACTAAATCCGAGGCAATTGAATTACTAGTCTTGGCTGCCTGTCAGACGGCAAAAGGAGATAAAAGAGCAACTCTAGGATTAGCTGGAGTAGCCATTAATGCTGGGGTGAGAAGCACTTTAGCCACACTTTGGAAAGTTATTGCTGATGAATCTCCGGGGGAGCTTTTAAATCAGTTTTATCAAGAACTAAGCGAACATCCCGAGCTCACTAAAGCCGAAGCCCTCCGTCGCGCTCAACTAGAATTTTTAAAGGATGATAGTCGCAATCGCCCCTATTACTGGGCAACCTATATTTTACTAGGCAACTGGCTTTAATTTCCCTTTCCGCACGTCTAAATGTAATGCACAAAATTACATAAACAGTTAGCGATCAGGACTGCGTGGTCTGCCAAAGGCAGGGGCTGCGCTGGCGCAACGAGCGAGCGCTATATCCCAGGGAAGCTGACCACGCAGTGCTTCGCCAAGGGCGAGATCACCAAAGCCGACTTGGTTTTAATCAAGTATTTAAACTGGATAACTAGAGTCCCATTATCAATTAAAGCTGCTCAATTCTATGTAAGAGAAATCCCCGATTCTGAATTTATTAAACTCAATTGACCACTGCCAAGACCCAGAAAATAGACCGTCGAAAGACCCGCACCGTAGGTTGGAGAGAAGCTCTGTTATGTTTAGCTCGGGGTCAGGATTCATCTCAACCAACCTTTGGAGCAACACTTGGAACAGTGGATGGGTAGGTTTTTTTACAAAGGGATGAGTTAAAAATCAAAAATTTGTTTAAGTCCCGTTAATCCCGATCTAAAAGCTCACTAACAGTAACAATACGATAGTTTCGTTGTCTCAAATCTTCTAAAATTGTTTCTAGTGCGATCGCTGTTTGTTGAGCTATTTTGGTTGAACCTGCATGAAAGACTAAAATTGCCCCAGGAAAGACCATTTGTTTAGCATACATCGCCGTTAACCAGGGATGGTTAGTAAGATCGTAAGTATCGAAGGGAATCATCGAAGCCAGCACCAGCTTTAGATCGTAATTTTCTTCTGCCGTAAGATTATTAATCGCCTGTAACATTTTTTGGTTGTATAAAGCTCTACCTGGACGATACCAACGAATTGCATTGTTACCTGTAAGATCGATTAGTTTTTCGTGAGCTTCTTTTAATTGTTGCTCAAATTGTTGGGGAGTCAACCAAGCATGAGTCTCGTCAATAACCCCATGATTGCCTATTTCATGACCGTGGGCGATAATTTCGGGAATAATTTGAGAATCTGGACTAAGATGACTGCTAATGATAAAAAAGGTGGCTTTAGCTGACTCTAGGTCATTATATTTCCGATTGTGATTGGCGATCGCATCTAAAATAAGTCGAGTGCCACAATCTCCTTTGTCTTGACGACAGGGTGCATCATCGATCGTTAAGGCAACTACTTTTTCGCTAGTTTGTTTATAAAAAATAGCATCAGGAAATAATTTAGCTACACCGTTTACTAATTCCTGAGATAAATTAATCATTTTTGAGGGACACCTAGACTAAGCTCTTTTTTCATAGGCCGATCCTACCAAGATCACTGGAATTTTAATGGCTTGCAAAACTTCTTGAGATATGGAACTAGTTAATAAATTTGTTGAGAATTTAGGTTGTGGTTTACCTAAAACTACATCTGTTACCTGATGTTCTTGAGCCAAACGGATAATCTCTGCTGATACTGAACCTGTAGTAGTTAAAAACTGATGAGGAATATCTAACAGTAATTTGTTAGCCAGTAGCTGCAGCTTTAGCAATTCTGTTGCCGAAGTATTGTTATTGACATGGATAATAACAGCTTCGCCATTTGTCCTCCTAGCTAAGTCAGCAACCTTGCTTAAGACGGAGATAGCCACAGAAGAAGTATCGATCGCACCTAAGATAATAGTACGAGACAAAACATTAGTTTTAGTCGGATCGACTGCATCTTGAGTTAATAGTTTGGGGGCAAAAGTCGGAATTGCCCATGCACCAAGGGGAGCGGTAATCAAAATCGATAAAGCTGCGATCGCCAGAATTATATCTCCTCCTGGTATACCCAAACTCAGAGGAATTGCCCCGATAGCTGCTTGCACAGTTGCTTTGGCTGAGTTTCCTGGTAAGAGAAATAATTTCTCCCGCCATGTCCAGTTACTACCGATAGTGGATAAATACCAGCCGATTGTGCGGCCAAAAATTAAGCCCACAATCAATAATAAAATCCCTGGTAATAAAACATCGCTTAATACTTTTAACTCGATTGTTGCCCCCATCAGCACAAATAACAAGATCTCTGCCACAATCCACAAGTGGTTAAATTCCTGGCGTAATCTACGGGCAAGGGGAGGGCTAAATTCAATTACGAAAAATCCCATTGCCATTACTGCTAAATAACCAGAGAAATAGGGAACTTGAGTAGCCAGAACAATGACTAATAAAGCTAGGCTAGCCGTAATCAAAGTTTCCTGAACCCAATTTTGAATCCATTTTTGCTTAATAATTAAGAAAACGATTAATTTTGCTGCTAAATAACCAATTATCACTCCTAAGATAATTTGCCCAATTACCTGTATGGGCAGTAGCCACAAAGCATTACTGGCAATAGTTCCCTGAGATAAAAAATTTAAAAGTAAGCTAAATAACAGTAGCACCAAGACATCAGATAAAGCACTACCTGTTAAGATTGCATCGACAATTCCCCTGGAAACTCCCCAACCCAGACTTTTAAGCCGTAACATTCCTGGCACAATTACCGCAGGAGATTCTGCGCTGACAACGCAGCCTAAGAGTAAGCCTGTGAAGAAATCAAACTGAAATAACCACATTGAAACTAGGGAGATGGCGATCGCTTCTGTGATAGCAGGAATAAAACCCAGTCGTAAGGCCACACTACCCTGTTTAACTAGTTTATCACGGTCTAATCCTAAACCAGCACGCATCAAGATGACCATTACCGCCATAGTTCTGAGATCATCAGCCAGATCCAAAGCTTGCTCACCAATTAAATTACTGACTTGTGAGCCTAAGAGAATCCCCACAAGCATCATCCCCAATAATGGTGGTGCGCCGAATCTTCGGGCTAATTGACCACCCAAAAATCCCCATAAAAGGATCGAAATCATGCTAAATAATAAATTGTCAGGCATTTGATTTATTTTCCGCTCGGCGATCGCTAATCAAGCAATTCATTTGTTGTTTAGTTCTTTTATAGAATTTGCTATTTTTTGTAGTTCAATAAGAATAGTTTCAATTTGTGCCAAAAGTTCCAAGTCACTACGGAGTAATTGACCAGTTTTAGCTCTATGTTCTAATTGTTCTTGACGTTCAAGGAATAGGGCGAGAGAAAATAAACTGTTTTTTCTTGATTCGGGTAAATTGAAAGCAATTCTATTGATTTCAACTCCTTTTTCCATAATTTTCCAGACTTCTTGTCTAATGAAGTCAATTTCTCCAATTTCGGGGAACTGGGGGGGGGTTCTGGCTGCAGTTTCTGTGGTGTTGTCAATTTGATTATCAAAAGTGCGATCGCGATGATCGAGATTATAGCGATCGTTATGCCCAGGAATATTGTTTTTTTTTGAGCCTGTTGACTTCCTCTGGCTAAGGAAGAATACTCCTCGAACTCTTCATGTTTAATTCTGTTAGATAAACCACGCCACACACCAGTTTTCTTTAAAGCAGAGGCAGATTTTATACTAGTAACTAAAACTAATAGACCGTTTCTATCAGGAAGAGGATTAGTTTCTAGTTCTAGAGCAATTTGTTGTCTTAATAATTCTGAATTCTTGCCGATTTTACAATTGAGATCGGTGTTTTGATTGTTTCCTATGTTTAAAGTTGAATTAGATAGTTGTACCAGGCTTTTGTAATTAACTTCAAAACCATATTCGCCAGCAGCGGTAATTATTTTATCTATTTCTCGCTCTAATTTGCCTTGTAAAGCAAGAATTAATAGAGAGCGAATTTTTATATTTTCACTATCTTTTGGACAAATCCAAAGGATAGAATTACGAACAGAGCGACCTGTAAAATCCGCTCTTTCTTCTCTTGCTTTTAGACCAGTAATCAATAAATAATATTTATCTTGATGAGCAACTAAAATAACAGAAAACTTTTGACTTTCAATTAAATCACTTGGTTTGACTGCCAAATTACCAATTGATTGCATGAGAAAGTTAGGATTTTCTGGATAAGAATCAGCTAATTCTATTCTGAGCCAACGGTAATCTTGATCTTGGTTTTTTCCACGACTTTGAACATAAATTGCCATTTTTAGTTTGCTCCTAAATATTTAGCCATTTTTCACCTTTGACTACAGCAAAATTGCCGTTGGTTTTACAGCCACGAGCAAATTCATCAACTGCTTTATTTAGATGAGTGTCTAACTCTAACCAGTTGCGGAGAAAATTGAAAAATTTCCACTGTCTCGAATCGAGATGGAGTTTTAGCAGAAATCGTAGAAGATAACGCAAAGGTTGTTCGCTATCACGAGGAGAGTATTCAGCATCGTGTCTGGTTTTGCGAAAGTAGAAATGAGGATTGTTCTGGCTATCTACCTCCATGCGTGAAAAAATAACACTGCCAACTGTTTGTACGGGAGTAATTACATTGGCAACCCAAGGATTTAAGCTAGGGGAATAGAAGTGATCTAATAAAGGGGCATATCCTTGTTTGACTTTCTCTAGTAACTCTTTAGCTGTTTTGTTATTTTTTAAGTACTTCTCGCATTTGACAGGAGCAAAGATCACCAAGCGAGGTGAATCTAAATTTTGATATGCTGCATTAAATAAGGCTTTAATTTGCTGAGGTCGATTGATTTTTTCGTGAAATTTACCTTTTTTTTCCATCAAGGAAGGTGCATCAATGGGGATTAACACGGCTGTTGATTCGCGCAAGATTTGTTTAACAAATTCTTTCTCTTCTTTAGAAGCTTGAGTTGCATGGTAGCCTCCTGGATAATCATAAAAGCGTAGATTAAGAGATGGTGTTTCGCCTTTTTTGCCCAAACCAAAACTAAAAGAGCGTAGAGACTCTGGTCCAGCCATTGCTTCTGTTCCTTCAATTCCTGCTCTTCCTCTGGCTTCAAAGATATCAACTAAGCTTTTTAACTCTATTAAGCGATCTTGTAAAATGGCAGCACTTTCATCGTCGGGAGTCAGTTGCAGATTGGTATTGCCAATATTGCTTTCAAATTGTTCGTACATTGCTGTCAGCAAAGTAGTTTTACCTACCCCACTTGCACCCAACATGGTTATTTTAAGTTCTTGCATTTATATTTCCTGATATTGAGCTTCAAAATTGCTTGTACTCGAATGGGTAAAAATTGTCTTTTTGATTGGCTGAAATTGCTTTTTCAACTTCTGTAATCCACTGTTGGCTTATTTTGCTATTGTGACCAAACTCTTCAAATTCTTCTAACCAAACTTGATTGTAGATTTCTTGTAAGAACTTTAGCCATTCTTGTTTAACTTGTTTGGCTCTTAAAATACGGTCTAAAAACTCTTCTACAATGGCAAATGCAGCTTGATTGGGTTCGGCTAAAAGATCGTCCAAAGCAGTTTCGCATTTATAAATAGCTTCTGCGTGCAGGGAATTTAAACAACTTAATAATTCAGCAGCAGATGGAGAAGGAGAAAGTTGTAACGAGGTTTCATCGGGAGTAAGATCGTCAAGATGTTGGCGAATACGGTGTTGAATCAAACCTCGATAGGAAAGATCAAATTCTGCTAACGTCTGAAAACCTAACTTGAGGCGTTTTAGATTGTCGGGAATCATTTCGGCGATCGCACTAATAAATTCTGACTCCCTAGCTTCGGCTAGATTGCCCATTCTACCTTGTTCTATCAATATTTGAGTGACTTTAGTTTTAACTTGGTTTATTCCCTGTTTGAGAACATCATCTAGAAGTAGAAAATGTTGAGATAAATGAGCGCGAACTTCGTTAAGATACTCATAATAGGCGTTAGGATATCCTCCCAAGCGATCGCGACGTTCTTTAATCTCTTCTTCTGTAGGAATACCATTATCTTCTCGACAAGCAGTAATAGCAGCCTCCACCTGTTGTTTAAATTCTAAATTTTCTAAATCTCTTTCGGCTCGTAAATCTTGGAGTAATTCTTCTAAGGCACTGGTTAACTCTCCCCAAAGTTGTTCAAACAGTTCGATAAACAAAGGAAAATAATTGTTATTTTGAGTTGAACCTTTCAATATCTGACTAGCCTGATTTAATTCTGCTGCTATATCCTGTTGCAGTTGTAGCAAACTATTCTGACAAGAAGATATATATTGGCGATCGAGTTCAGTAATGTTCTCAACTAAATAATTCAATACAGGATCGAGAAGTTTTTGGTTAGTTTCTAAGGCATCAGCACAATTAGCCGTGATACAGTGGGCAAAATGTAGACCTTTATTTTCGCGATCGCTTTTTAAATCTTGACAGTAAATTGAATTATCCCCAATCGGCGAATTATCCTCAGTGTGATTGAGAATCAAGAAAGACCACTGTTTAAAAGCTAAAGTAGTTAAAGCTTGGCTGGCTGTATCGTATAGCTGTAAATCTACATCACCCCAATAGTCCCTTGGTGGTCTAGGAAGGCGTACCAACAGCACCAAATCCACATCCTGCGCCAAAATTTCAATTAACCTAGTTTCGTCTCCTACCCCTGTATCTCCTAATCCTGGCATATCAATTAAAGCAATTTGTCCCACATCAGGATGGGGAAAGACACAAAATATCTTGGCTTCTTTGACCGCTAGATAGTTGTGATAAACTCGTTCACCTTGAAGATTATCTTGAGCCACATATTCTCTAATTTGCTCTTTAGTAATCTTGATTGGGGCCGATTTGCTTAAAAGATGACGATATTGAGGAAGATAATGATAATACCTTTGTAAATACTCATATTTTCCCTCTTCTACTGCCGTATTAGTCAAATGACTAGGGCGAGGTGGCATGGGGTTACGGGCAAACTCATCTAAACTATAGGGTACTTGACCTAAACCCAAATCTTCGTAGTAGGGAGCAATAGTTTCTTGGAGAAAAGAATGCTCTGAATGAAAAGTAATCTCTCCATAGGTATCTATTCCAGGTTGATGTTGGATTGTACTGCGAACTCCCGTACAGTGTCCGCGATCTCCTGTAGGAATTTCGTTACTAGATAGTCCTGTTAAACTTTGCAGTAAACGGCTTTTTCCTTGTCCTGCACGACCAATAACTCCAATATTAATCGTGTCGCGGTTAAAACGATTTTTGAGTAAATCTAATCCAGCTAGTTGAGATTGAATTTGAGTTTGTAGTTGAGGAAAATTTAATTGCTTTAGATTGTTTTGTTCTTCTGGATCGCTAACTTGGGTGATTAGGCGATCGCGATTTTGGTCTAAGGTTTCTAAAGAACGAGATAGCGATCGCAAGTTTCCTTCAACGGTAGCAATTTTTTCTCTGAGGGGAAGTCGTCGCTCAAGTATTGCTTGGATTTGTTTAGTTCTCTCGGTTGTAGCAATTTGCATGATTATCTATAAGTTAATAGTGTTTTCTATTGAACTGCTTGTTCTCGTCGATACGACCAAAGTGCGATCGCGCTAAAAACTACCGTTGCCCAAATCAACCATAATAAATGGAGAAATATTTGCTTATCGTAGTCTAACCCTGCTGCCCAAAGAATTGACTCTTTATAATGATAGAAAGGTAGTAGGGTAATGGCATCCTGTAGATAGTTCGGCATTGGAAAGGTAAATGCACCACAGGCGACGGGAATAATTATTAAAGATAAACCCAAGATTGAGTCAGCACTTTTAGGATTGAGTAGATAACCGAAAGTCAAACCCAGAATAGCAAAAGGGATTATGCCAACTACTAACACTAAAAAGAGATTTGCCCACAAGCCGAAACTGGCATTTATTCCTAACTGCCAATGTCCCAAGATGAACGCCAAAAGAACGCTTATAGTACAAATCAAAAGAGAAGTGGCAATTTTGGCAGCAATATGAATATAGGGTGGCAAACAAGTAACTTTAAGCAGTTTGAGCCATTTTTCCGCTCGCTCGACGGCGACTCTTTTACCTAGGCGATCTATCACAACGGTAAACAGAGTAAGTCCACAGATACTAACCATTGATTCAATTGCAGCATTTCCCTGAATGCCCAACTGTTTTAACAATGGGAGAAAAGCTACCAAAGCCAGAGTCATTACTAAAAATACAGGGGTACGTAATAGTTGCTGGATTTCAAAACGTAACTGTCCGATAAAGGCTGGAAGTAATGAAGCTGATTCGGGAGTATTGAAATTTGGCTGAGAATTACTAGAATTACTTTGCAGCATCTTTTCGGCAATCTGTCCCGAACTTGGTGCTTCAGAATGCTTGTGTAGAGTTATTTCACGAGTTGCCAAGCTTTCTAATTCTTGCCAGTCGGATTTATTGTTTGTCACCATCAAGATCGTTATTCCCGCTTGATGGCAGAGTTTAATCTGTTGCCAAAACTCTTCATAACCTTTGTCATCGAGGTTTCTTGTCGGTTCATCCAAAATCAGTAGTTCAGGATTACCAACTAAAGCCAGAGCAAAATAAAGTCTTTGTTTTTGTCCGCCAGATAAACCACTAGCATCAAGATCTTCTTTACCCTTGAGGTTAACTTTATTCAAGACTTCTTCTGTAGATAGCGCATCAGGATAATAGCTGCGCCATAGTTCTACCAGTTCGGTTACTTTGGCATTGGGAGGAACTTGAGTATCTTGCAAGACAACTCCCACTTTAAGTTTAGAACTACTGTCTTCAGGCGATCGCGTCATCAGTTTAACTTCTCCACTGCTAGGTTTGAGCAAGCCTAAAGCTAAATTAAGAATAGTGCTTTTTCCCGCACCGTTTTCTCCTCGCAGAATGACAAATTCACCCTGTTGAATATTGAAGCTGATATTTTCCAGGATAGTTGTTTTTCGCCCAAATCCTTGGTGGAAAGTTTTATCAACGCGATCAAATGTAATTAAATTCATTGTTTTATCTAAATTAATTTAAAAGTTGTTGATTAGTGAATCAAATGTACTAAAAACCAAACTCCAGTAGATATGGCAACAGCAGGAAGCAGAGGAACACCAACTAAAGTAGTCAAGACTAAAAGACTTGCTGCACCGCCAGCATAAGCCAGAAAATCATTTCCTATGGATGCAGAAGTTGAGCCTGTAGCTACAGAATCACTGTAATCGTTGCAGGTACTAAAAAAGCAAGCATCAGTTTCTTTAGATAAAAGAATGCAGACAGCTAATGTTAAAATCACAACACCACTGGCGATCGCCCATTTTTTCAGTTCAATAGAATTGTTGTCTTCAGAATTCATTACGGAAACTTGCTGAGTTTCGAGAATTTGTTTTGGGCGATCGCTCGATGCAATTTCGCGTTGAGCTTCGCTATTAGAATTGGAAATGATTTCGGCAGATTGATTATTGTCCATGATTAGTTATTACTCCTTTATTTAAGAGAAAAGTGATTGATCAGCTGTTAAAAAACAGATCTAATCAGAAACCAGATACCTAAACCTATTGCCACAGCACCAGCTATAGGCACAGAAAAAGCAGCAGTCGCACCAGCAGCAGCTACAGTTGCTATTCCTCCCGCTATTCCTGCTACGCCGCCTACTATGTCGTCAGGATGCTCATTGACAAATTTAGTAATTGGATTAGACTGGGTTTCTGATTTTGGATTATCGTTTTTTAGAGAGATTTCTGAGTTATAAACTTGAAAATTAGAAGAAATATTGTTGGGTTCAGGTTGGCTGATATTTTGAGTGATATGAGGCTGTTCTTCAATCGCTGAATTATCACTCTTTGGCTTATTGTCAGTCTGATTTTCTAAGTAGGATTTTTCGCGATCGCGAGTATTAGAGACATCTTTGGTTGCTACTTCTTTGGTTGCTACTTCTTTGGTTGCTACTTCTTTGGTTGCTACTTCTTTGGTTGCTACTTCTTTGGTTGCTACTTCTTGGCATTCTGCGGGAAGTGTTCCAGAATAAATCATCGGCTGACATGAATGTTGAATTTGCAGAGTTTTAGTGACTAGCAGTGATGTAAAAGCAATTAAACAGACGGCGAAAATTGTCTGAAATTTAAACATAGTAAATATTAAATTTAGTAAGTAAATTTAGTAAGTAAATTTAGTAAATAACGTTCCACAGGCTTCAAGCTGGCGCGATCGCTGTGGTCCTCCTAAGAGGAGGATCAACGGAGCAAGTCCAAAGTACTAAGCTAGCACCAAACTATGTAGTGTACTATCTTGCAAAAATAAGACAAAACTAAGGCATCGCTGTTATCAATTATTGATAAATTGTTTGGATATTTGTCTACTATTATTTTGAAAGACTATGTTAATGGGTACAATCTCTCTGAGGCTTATCTGAAGAGTGTTTTGAAGCGATTAGCTTGAGCCTGTGCCGTAAGCGATCGCACCTATATTTTGACTTTATTTATTAGTTGCCACTTTTTTTATTTATGCAAGAGATGCCATGAACTGTCGTTCACAACCCAGGGATGAAAATACTTTCCCTACACCCTAAACCCTACCCCCAACACCCTATTTTCAAGCTAGATCTAATATTTAATATAGCCTTTCTCAAATAGGTGAAGTACAAAATTTTTCGAACTCCGTAGCGTAGCGTCTCGCGCGATGGGGTTGCGAAGCAAGTCCCGTCAAGCGGGATAATATCCGAAGGACTCAGCGAGTCCTTTAGGGTAGCGAGTACTCCTTGCCTCCGAACCTATCTTAACCGAGGTGTACTTCACGCTTTTCGAGAACCGCCATATAGTGGATTTACTTATCTAATTAGATGGTAACTAAAAAAAAGGAACTCAAAAAAATAAAACAATAATTTATCTCTTGAGTTCAACTTGTTAAAGTTAACTATTCAATTCAGTAACTGACCAAAAAAATTGAGCAAGATTGTCAAATACTAATACTTGTTTCCTCAATAGCTTGAGTACAAATAGAGCAAGAACAGCTCAAATGATCGAACATAGAGTTATTCTGCTCATTAACAAATTCTAAATTAGGACTAATAACATTTAAACTAACTTGCTGTAATGTTGTTTGATTTATAGTTTGAGCAAGAGAATTATCTATTTTAGGAGCAGCTATTGCAGTATTAGCGACTAGTAATAAAGCCACAAAGCTAGCAGATGCAGCTAGAAGACATAATAAGTTTTTCATCATTAAAAATTCTATTTAGTTGATAGTTGAGCAGTAGATTATTGAAGCAATTATAGCGTTTGTCATTAATTCTTGTTACGTTGCTAGAATACTTGATCAGACCAACAACTCAGGATCTACAGTGATACTTTTATGATGCATGGCTTTATCCCACCCCAACGCTATTTTCCCTATTTAACCTGGCCAGAAATAAAACAGATGCCAGATAAAAAAAATGTGGTTATTATTCAACCAATAGGAGCGATCGAACAACATGGGCCACACTTACCCATTGCTGTCGATTCTGCCATCAGTTTAGGAGTATTAGGTAAAGCTTTGGGTCAATTAGAGCCAACTCTTCCTGCTTATGCCTTACCGTGCCTATATTATGGAAAATCTAATGAACACTGGGGTTTCCCTGGCACAATTACTCTTACTGCCACAACCCTATTGTCTATAATCAAAGAAATGGCAGCAAGCATTTATCGCTCAGGTTTTCGTAAGCTAGTATTGATGAATTCTCACGGCGGACAACCGCAAATTATGGAGATAGCCGCCAGAGATATCCACCAAGAATATCAAGACTTTGCCGTATTTCCCTTATTTACTTGGCGAGTCCCCCATATTGTGGGTGATTTACTCACTGCCCAAGAACAAGAATACGGCATTCACGCAGGAGATGCTGAGACGAGTATCATGCTTTCTCTGCTACCAGAACAGGTACAGATGAATCAAGCGGTCAAAGAATACCCCCAAGGTTTACCAGAAAATAGCCTGTTAGATATGGAAGGAAAATTACCTTTTGCATGGCTAACCCAAGAATTAAGTACAAGTGGGGTTATGGGAGATGCTACCGTTGCGACTAAAGAAAAAGGCGATCGCATTTTACAATCTGTTGCTGATGGTTGGGTACAGGTAATTCAAGATATTTATAAATTTCAGCAACCCAATGTTAATTAGTTAATTAGTGGTTATTGCTTCACTGTCAGCATTACAGTGTTCTTGTATTACCGCATAACATTCTTCTACAGAAGCTCTTTGTTTCATAGCTTCAATTAAAGCTGCATAAGATTTTTGGTGTCTAGTTAACAAATTGGTTGCCTGTAACTGCGCCCAACGTTCTTTCAAAGGATAAGCTGTTTCTGGTAAACCTACCATTATTAATGCTTGTTTTAACTGTTCTCGATCTTCTACACCTCCTTGGGCATTGCCATAAGCGATTTTTTCTGCGGCAATTCCTGCCATCCAAACAGTACAAAAGCGATCTAAGGTTAAACGCATTTTCTGAAGATCCAAGGGTTTAACAGTTAATACTTCAGTGTCAAAACTAACTCCTCCTCTGCCTAGCTGTCCTTGTTGCAAAACTTCCCAGGCGGTTAAAGTATAGCCTGTGATCGGAATACCCAAAAAATAAGCAGTCAAAAAATGTCCTGCTTCATGGTGAATAATTCTTTGACGTTGTTCAGCAGAAGCAAATAAGTCTAACAACAAAGAAACCCCTTTACTATTCCAACTTAGGGTATCTACTGTCGCTAAACTCAAAATACCAAAGGTAACAGCAGCAGGAACAACAGGAGGAATATTAAAGATCGGCCCTAATAAAGATGACATTGTCATCACAAAAATTCCTACCGCAATCAAATTTAAAGCAGTTTGAGGCATTATTATAAAGATGTTTATTTTAATATTTAGATATATTAAGTATATAATCTATTTTATGAATATAGGACCAGCCCTTTCAAGGTGTTAGTTTTTTGGCCTTAATTTTGGATAGAATTTTAGCGGTAGAAACATGAGGACGTTTGGAAGGAGGAATTCGTTTGAATTTCCTTCTGGTCTTTTTTAGATCATCAACGCTTGATGAAAAGTCACAAAGGTAGAGATAATGCGGCTAGTCTGTTTGGCATCGAGAACATACCCTGTGATAATCAGATTCCCATCCTGCTCGACCCGGTGCCAGCTTCAACC
>JASJDX010000545.1 GCA_030064975.1 Pleurocapsa sp. MO_192.B19 | reverse complement strand
GATATAATTTTTGCTGGTCAAAGCATGGGGTTATTTAATCCTTGTTCAAATTAACCTGAAATAGGTAAGTTATTTGTGCGCGACTCCTAGTAGTTGCTAGTTAAATAATAAATTAATTTCTCTTCTTCACTCCACTATCTATCTTGTCTTGAACCATGGCGAATATTTTTTTGATTTCTTGGCCATACTTTTAATGGCAAAATACGTATTTGCTTTTGTAATTAAAATATTTTTACATGAAGCTCTTAAAAAATATAATAGTAGTATTATTGCTTCTTACTTGCTACTTGCTGTATTATTTTTTCTTTTATTTCGGTTTTGAATTCATTTTGAGTACTGTACCCTTGACTGAGGATAAAATCTCTCGCCTCTTTTAAATTCTGTTTGGCATATTCCAACTCCTGTTTTAGTTGCTGATTTTCTGTTTGCAGTCGGATATTTTCTGCTTGTAAAGCTTTTGGGGAATTTGTTCCTGTTTCTACTTTCGTTATGTTGGCTCTTAGCTGCTGTATTTCTTTGATTAATTCTGCTTTCTCTTGTTCCAAAACTTTGAGGCGATTATCTGAGTTTGTTAAAGAGCGATTACGCTGATGCATAGTCTTCGGATAGCTTTCAACTAAACTATATTTTTGCTGTTCTCTTAAAGTCTGAATTTGATAAGCTAATTCAGGATATTTATAAATATAACTAACAGAAACTCCTGCTTCTTTGGCAACAGAACGAATAGTAATTTTCTGCTTTTTTGTCACTAAATCATCTATAGCTTTTTTAGTTTTTTCTAATGCCTCACGCTTCTTTTTTTGGCTAGCTTTAGTTAACGCTATTATCTGTTTTTCTGACATTATGCTATCCCAATTAAACTTATTTGTTTAACGTTGTAGACGTTGTAGTTGTTTTTAGCTCTAGTACCGATAAGTACCCTTCTCGGTACTAGAATATTAAAATATTTGCATAGCTATTTTCATTGCTATATAGATTTTACATCGATGTGAAAATAAAAACAGTCAAATAATTCTACAATGTTTAGGCACATAGTGAGGCAAGCTGAAATTTATGAGTTTTTTCCGTAGCATTAAATACATCTAGCTAGCTCATAATAATAGCGGTAGTGATTATAATATGTCTAATTATGGTCAAATAATATCGTTTAAAAAAAGTAATAAAGGAAAACTACTAAAACTCAATATTTGCCCTGATAGATATCATAGATATCATCGCTAAAAATTGTTTATTAATACTAAAATAATTAGAATTACTGCCCATAGAGCTGTAGCTGAGACATTTATTCCCAACCTTTTGAAATTGATTGAAGTTGATTATATTAACGCTAACAAGTTTGACAATAGTCTATCTAATTTAAAGTGAATTTCTCATCAAGAAAACATTAAAGAGAGTTTCTATCGACACAGGGAAATTAGACGTGGAAGTGCTAGTAACTTGAGCAAACTCAATTAGCTTAATTTTTAGTTGAGAGCAAAATGTGTCATAAATTTAACTTTGAAACAACAATATTACTCATAGCTGTTATTGGTTATAGGAGATAAGAGGAGTTGATTGGCTACTCACTCTTCTCTGCCTTAGATCTACTAATATCAAAAAGTAGGTAAATGTATAGTTTGGTAGAACAACCTAGTTTAACTAGCCGACAAATAGTTGCTTTGCTCGGCTGAAGATCGCATTTATAGGAGCAAAAATCATGTATCTTTACAATCTTGCTAAGACAGCTTTAGTTATCTTTCATGCAATGACTCTATCGACAACTGTTTTATCTAATTCTGCTAATGCTCAAGGATTGAGTTTTGTAGACTTAAATCAATCTCGTCAGTTTTTCCACGAAGGAAATGATAGACTTCAGGGGGAAATAGAACGATGGGAAGAAAATCAAAAAATACCAGAAATTCAACTTCCCGAAAATTACACCGAACCTCAAAATATGAGCGATGCCAATTCTACTTATAAGAAACAAAAAATCAAGTCAACAGGAAGCTTAACGATCGCTGATTACTATTACATTGATTACTCCACTGTCACTTTATCATTCTATTATTCGCTATCGCACAGCATGGATGGAGTTTAGTATTATCTCGCTTTTAGGGGAATTCTAACTATGTCGCACTCCCGCCATAATTAATTCAATTGACTGTTGAGTATGTAATTCCAACATCTGCTTTCCCAACATACGTTTACCAGGGAAAAGATGTCTAAGACCCTCTCGACTTAAGAAATAGAATACGCAAATACCAATAATATTGTTCGCGGTCATTTTAGGTTCGAGAGAACGAAAGCTATTATCTGCAATACCTCGTTCCAAAATAGCAATCAATATTTCATCGATACTATGAATATTAATTTGCTTATAATACTCTCCTTGATTTTGCAATGCTTCATAACACATAATCAGTGGCCAGCTAGGATTTTTGACTAGATTTGCCAGAAGACAGCGTACATATTTCTCTAGAGCGTTTTCAGGAGAAAGACTGTCTAGGGAAAGTTCTTGAAGTGGTCGCATATAAGTATTGAATCCTCGTTCTAGCACCGCTATATACAAACCTTTCTTGCTTTTGAAGTAGTAATAAATCATCGCTTTAGTAACACCAGTATTAGCAGCGATGGTTTCAATACGAGCATTAGCAAGACCATGTAGAGCAAATTCTTCTACTGCTGCATCCAAAATTTCTGTCTGAGTAGCTTCACTATCTCTACTACGAACAGGCTTTTTTGACGAGGAATTCTTTTTCTTTGATTCAGCCATAAATACAGAAATTTTGAACTTACCTTCGCGTTAATCAGCATAGGAAGAAGTTTCCCTTTATGTCAACGTATTCTTCCTCTAATTAACGCTTTGAGAAATCTAGTAAAGGATTATTGACTATTAAATTAAACATCGCGTAAGTTAGTTAAATGTCAAGATTTAGTTTTAATCACAAAATAAATGCACTCAACAAATAAAAAAATTATTGTGATTGGTGGTGGAATTGGCGGCTCAGCAACAGCGTTAGCCCTTCACCGTAAAGGCTTTGAACCAGTAGTTTACGAGCGTGTAAAAGAACTCAAAGAAGTAGGTGCTGGAATTGCACTTTGGGCAAATGCCACTCATGTATTGAAAAATTTAGACTTGTTAGAAGAAGCTAAAAAAGTAGGGGTTATCACCACAAACTATCAGTTCAATTCTCAAAATGGCAAAGAGTTAATTAATATTTCTGTAGATAGTTTTGAACTTCCAGTGATAGGTATCCATCGCCATGATTTACATAAATTGTTATGGCGCAAATTACCAGAGAAACAATTGATTTTAGGAGAGACTTTTGAAAGATTTTCCTGTAGCGAAAATAAAGTTTGCGCTCATTTTGCCTCAAGTATAACTGCTGAAGGTGATGCTTTAATTGGTGCAGATGGTCTAAGGTCAAAAGTGAGAACCGAGCTATTTGGCGAACAACTACCAATTTATCGTAATTTTACAACTTGGCGAGGTTTAACCTCTCACATTCCCAACACATATCTTTCTGGTTATATCAGAGAATTTTTAGGACGAGGAAAAGGATTTGGATTTATGATGCTTGGCAAAGGTTGTATGTATTGGTATGCAGCAGCACTAGCTCCAGAAAACCAACCAGATGACCCAATAGGACGTAAAAAAGAACTAGAAAATATGTTCCAAGACTGGTTTTATTCAATTCCTGAATTAATTACTGCCACAGAAGAAACTGATATTATCAAAACCAATCTCTATGACCGAGTACCAACTTTACCTTGGAGCAAACAAAATATAACTTTACTTGGTGATGCTGCCCATCCTACCCTACCAACTTTAGGACAAGGAGCTTGTATGGCACTAGAAGATGCTCTGATTGTAACTAAATGTTTATTAGAACACCCAGAGCCAACAGTAGCTTTTCAACAGTATGAATCTCAAAGATTTTCACGCACTAAGTTAATTGTCGAACAATCTTTACGTTCGGGACGAATGGGGCAGTTAGCGCATCCAATTGCAGTCAAGCTACGAGAAACGTTAATGAAATTAATGAAACCTGCTATTATAGATAGCTTTAAGTCTCTTCATGCTTACAGAGCTTGAATTCAATGGTTATAACTCATAGATGTTAATATCAGTTAGCAATGCAACCATAAGTTAGAAAATGTGTCATAAATAAAAAATTGATACATTCTATAGCGAGAATAATATCGATGACTGGAACAGTAACCGCCGTAAGCCGAAATATAACCCACACATTTAGCAAATCTAATCAAGACAGCATCAAATTATTAGCGGGATTAGGTGTAGAAGGAGATGCCCACTTTGGTCAAACAGTTAAACACAGATCTAGAGTTGCTCAAGATCCCAATCAACCCAACTTGAGACAGGTACACTTAATTCATGCAGAATTACACGATGAACTAAAAACTGCTGGCTTTGAAATTTTGGCTGGACAAATGGGTGAGAACATTACTACTAGGGGAATTGACTTACTAGGATTACCCACCGATACACGGCTACATTTGGGCAATGAAGCCGTGATTCAGATAACTGGGTTACGTAATCCCTGCGCCCAACTAAATCACTTTAAACCAGGTTTAATGGCTGCGGTATTAGGAAAAGATGAGCAGGGTAATATCATCCGTAAAGCGGGGATTATGAGCATTGTATTAGTCACTGGAGAAGTACGTGCTGGAGACACTATCCGTATTGAGCTTCCCCCTAAACCATATCGATCGCTTGAACGAGTTTAATTTTCATATATTGCGTCATTAATTTATTTTTGACACATTCTGGGAAAAATATTGTTGGAAGTTTAGCTAACTTTCGTATTTTAAATCTGATTTTCGATTATTTGTGTCATGATTAGAATTTTGAAACATTTCATAGTAAGGAATACTCTTTTTAATCGCATAATCGGTTTTAGAAGAATAAAAATCACCGTTGCGATCGTGAAAAGCCCAGGTAGTAGGAAATTGTCTAATCGCCCCCATGGTTAGGGGAACACCAGATTCTTTTAAAGCCTTAATCCGTCGGTGCAAAGTACTTCTCGATAAACCTGTTTCTTTAATTAACTGGCGGTAACTATATTTTTTGCCATCAATCAGCATGGTGTTTACTTTGCTCTCTAATTGTGTCAGAAGTTTAATTTTGGCACACAAGCAGTTAAATGGCTCTAAATTCTTGTACTTAGTCCTAATTTATAATGAATGGAAGAATAAAACTGTCGCGATCGCCGATTTTACTGCGCTTTTCATTTGGGTAGACTACAGAAATTCGACTTTATTAGAAGCTAATAGCTAATAGCCATTGGTGACAAGTTAAGGTTAAAAGCCAGTTGTCAAGAGGGAAAAGAAGACAAGTTCAGAGGAGGTTTAG
>JASJDX010000068.1 GCA_030064975.1 Pleurocapsa sp. MO_192.B19 | reverse complement strand
ACTCAAGGAATAGTTGAAGGTATTAATAACAAATTAAAGTTAATAAAGCGTAAAGCTTATGGCTTTAAAAATTTCGATAATTTTCGTTTAAGAAGTTTATTATCTTTCTGATTTTATAATTAATTTAGCATGACAAAATCGGAAGAACCCTAATTATTAATTATTAATTACCGAAAATGATTCACTTACTGATTGTTGACGATCAAACTATCATCAGACATGGACTCAAAAGCCTGTTGGAAATTCAAAAAGATTTAACAGTGGTAGGAGATGCAGGAAATGGACAGGAAGCATTAAATGCGATCGCTTCTCTTGCTCAAAAATCTCAACTACCAGATGTAGTATTACTAGATGTACGGATGCCAATTATGGATGGAGTCGCCACTACCAAAAAACTGCTCCAACATTATCCTCAAATAAAAATTTTAATTCTTACTACCTTTGATGATGATGAATATATTTCTCAAGCTATGAATTATGGTGCCAAAGGCTATCTACTTAAAGACAGTCCTCCAGAAGATTTAGCTATGGCTATTCGTGCTGTCAATAAAGGTCATACTCATTTGGGCCCTGGTTTATTAGAAAAAATGTTACAGCGATCGCCTAGTGCTTCAGCTTCGGGCAAATCGCCTCAACCAGAATCTTCAATTTCAGCTATTTCTCCTGAGATAGCCGCACTTTCCCCTAGAGAGAGAGAAGTTCTAAATTTAATCGCTCAAGGCGCAAATAATCGAGAAATTGCCGCAAAACTATATATTTCTGATAAAACTGTTAAAAATCATGTTACTAGCATCTTAAGCAAGTTAAATTTGCGCGATCGTACTCAAGCTGCCCTGTTGGTCAATCAGGTTCAACTAACTATTTTTAGAGAAATAGAGGGCTAAAACCGAAATATCAGCCTATAGCTCGCGTAATAGCTTCGGAGGCAGTTATTACAAGTTATCACGCTATTACATTAGATCTTATGTGAGTGCAAGATTTTCTCAATGCGAAAAATCTATATCTTGAATTTAAAAACTTCATAATATATTATTGTTTTTTAGCTTTTTTTGTATTGCAGATGACTTCCCTAAACCTTAACAAACAGGGATAATATGGAATATTGTCGACTAAAATATAATGCATAGCTTTCAAGCACCATCTCAAAAATATGGAGTCCTAGCAGCCATCACAGTTTTCTTGGCTGGTTCAATGGCGCAAGTGTTTCAAGAAGGTGTAAGTATTTTACAGCAACCTCGCTTTTGGTATGGGCTATACGGTTGGCTAGCAGTAGCGATCGTTGTCGGTTATCTAGTCTATCTCGGTCTATCTATTTCTGGTTTATCCAAGTCTAGCTCTCCAAAAATTAGTAACGAAGAACAAACAGAGCTGACCAACACCACGACAATATCGGCGGGAGAGCTTCCTCCTTGGGAAGTTGGCGAGCTGCCAGCACCACCAACATTTACCTGGCGTAATATTCTGACGACAATCGGGCCTGGTGCAATCTTACTTGGTACATCTATTGGTAGTAGTGAATGGCTCTTAGGCCCTGCGGTAACAGCACGCTATGGGGGGTTTCTCTTGTGGCTCATTCCCGTTTCAATTGTGCTGCAAGCTATTATTAATACAGAATCTATTCGCTATACTATGTATACGGGAGAGCCGATTTATACAGGTTTTATGCGTACTGCTCCTGGCCCTCAATTTTGGTCTTTTTTTTACATCACCCTAGCTTTTTTACAACTGAGTTGGCCTGGTTGGGTATCGGCGGCGGCGACAGCACTTACAGCCGTATTTATTGGTGCTGTACCAGGCCCAGAAAACGCTTATTTAATTAAAATTTTCGGTTTGGGTTGGTTCCTTTCGATCGGCGTGGTGATTATCTTTGGCGATAAAATCGAGCGGACTTTAGAAAAGATTGAATGGTTTTTAGTAGTGACAATTTTGCTGTTTTTAGTATTAATTGTCTCAATTTATACCGATGGGGAAACTTATAGCAGAGCAGCAACTGGACTGACAAATTTTGGCACAATTACCCCTGGTTTGGACTGGTTGCTCATTTGTGCTTTTGTATCTGATGCGGGTGCTGGCGGCGTAATTAACGGTGTAATTAGCAACTGGTATCGCGATAAGGGAATGGGAATGGGTAGTGTTGTCGGCTATATTCCCGCAATCGTAGGTGGACGAAAATTGTCTTTAATGAGAACTGGTCAGGTTTTCCTGCCGACACCCGAAAATAAGCGACACTGGAGGGGTTGGTGGAAATTTGTGGATGTCGACCAGTACTTAGTCTGGGGTATTGGTTGTTTTGTGGGAATGGTTTTGCCTGCCATAATGACTTTGCAGTTTATTCCTTTTGGAACTGAATTTGCTAATCAATTTGGAATAGCTGTATATCAGGCTCAATACATCGTTTTGGCTACGGGTCACCAATTCTTGTGGAATATTACCTTACTGATTGGGTTTTGGATTTTATTTAGTACCCAACTTGGCGTTACCGATGCTTTTGTGCGGATGGTAACCGATATAGTTTGGGCCAACAGTAATACTGAAGATTGGCAAGAAAGCGATATTCGTTTTATTTATTACGGTGTTTTCTTGGTTTTCTCTTTGGCGGGAACTTTAATCTTATTCTTAGATGTGAAGCCTTTATTGCTAATTCTCCTTGGCGCGAACATGGCGGGATTAAATATGACGATAATTAGCTTACATACTTTGTATGTCAATCGCAAATTTTTACCAGCTGAATTGAAACCTCCACTCTGGAGAGAAATTGTTGTTGTCTTGGGAGCAATCTTCTATGGCTTTTTGTTTTATAAAGCAGCACCAGAATTGTTTAATCAATTATTTCCTTTTGTATAACTTGCCCTCTATAAAAATGAAGTAAAAATCATGTTTTTATCCAATGAGAAAACAAAGAATTTTCCAACAATCCAGCAGGCAGATAACACCCTGACTAAAATTTGTTCTAATTGTGGTTTTACCGAAAATTCCCTCGATGCTAATAATTGTTTACAATGCGATCTTCCTCTGAATATTAGCAGGAATAAGACTAAAACTAAGACAGGATCGCCTATGTGGTCGAGATTGCCTTTGCTGCTGTTATTGCTAGTAAGTGGGGGATTGAGTATCTTATGGCGTAAAAATTCGGTTTCTCTACAGCAAGCAACCACAGATGCAGTAACTGAAGATGCATCAAGTGAAGATACATCAAGTGAAGCGACTAAAGAAATCGAAGCTTATGAAAGTGGACTGCAATTAAAAGAATCTTTGGCAGAGGTAACCGATGTTCCTCAAGGAGTATTCTTCTATGGCGGCGCAATGGCCTCAGCAGGAATTCGTTCTCAAAGTACTCTGGCTAAAATTGCTGAAGCACAGCCTCAATTTCAACTAACTTACGAAGATCCGATGGTTGTTGCCCCCGATTCTGGGGCGGGAATTCAAATGGTAATCGATGGGACGATTAGTTTTGCTGAATCTTTTCGTCCTCTCAAACAGTCCGAATACGATTTGGCTAATTCTCGCGGTTTTAAACTGAAGCAAGTTCCCGTAGCTACAAGCGCGATCGCTTTTTACGTCAACCCCAATCTGGACATCCCTGGATTATCCCTCGATCAAGTAGAAAAAATTTATAGTGGTCAAGTAACTAATTGGAAACAGCTAGGAGGGCCAGATTTGCCAATTGTTCCAGTTAGCCAAGATCCCGATGCTAAACCTGCTACTAGTTTTCTGTTACAGGGGCTGCCTGGTTATGAGAAGGAATTTAGTAAAAACATTGAAATCGTCAGGGATACTACTCGTGCCATACGCAAAGTAGCTCAAACCCCAGGTGCGATTGGTTATGGGGCGCAACCTCTAGTAGTTCGTCAAAAGACTATTCGTCCTATTGGTCTTGGCAAAAGAGGCTCTAGAAATTATGTTCAGCCAGTAACTGCTTCTGGGGAAATAAACAAACAAGCAATCGTAGATGCTAGCTATCCTCTGATTCGACGTATCTTCATTATTTTAAGAGAAGACGGAGAAATAGATGAGTTGGCGGGTAGAGCTTATGTTAACTTACTACTATCTAAAGAAAGTCAAACTTTGATCGATCAAGCAGGTTATTTACCTATTCGCTATCAAAGCAAGCATCATATACCTATGGGTTATCAAAACAAGCATCAAGAAGAAAGTAAATAAGTAAATATAAATAAGTAAATAAACATAAGATCTAGCGATTCTCATAGCTATGAAGTACAGTTTATATCTTGGTTTTTGTTGATTGTTAATTGTTGATGGTTGATTGAGCGTACTTCATGACTCTGAGAATTGCTATAAATTCTTTCTTCCCTCAGCTCGACTTTATCCATTTTTACTTAGTTGATAACCTTGGGTCTAGAAGCCTTATAGAAAAGCTGTTTGACTTTTTCGATGTCACTATAATTTATGACCTTTGAAAAAGTTTTTGCCAAAAAGCTATATCTTTGTAAGCGCAAGGAACAAAATTTTTGATTTTTGGATAAAGTCGAGCTCAGAGATCGTCTGAAAAGCAAATTTTGTTACCTAAAAGTTAAATTCAATACGGACATAGTCGAATTGCCACCCTAATAATTTGCTTGAGCTAAATTCACTAAAACTTAGTCATTGACACTTTTCAGATATCCTCTAAAACAGGTTTGAAGTCATGAATAGAACGAATAATCCGTTATTGCTCATTCTGATTGCTTTTATAGCTGGGTTTTTATCAGTTTTAATTTTTCATCAACCTATGCTGATTATCTTAAAAGCGATCGCTGTTGCTCCAGATAAACTGACAGCTTACGCTATGGCTTCTACTAATCCTTTGGGCATTCCTCGTGTTTTTTCATTAGCATTTTGGGGCGGAATTTGGGGCTTAGTACTGGCGATCGCTGTTACTTGGACTAAGGGTTTGGGCTACTGGTTATCGGGACTCATTATCGGTGCATTAGGCCCTAGTTTAGTTAATTGGTTTGTCGTGCTACCTCTCAAAGGCAATCCTGTCGGTGGCGGATGGGCTCCCCCAGGAGTAGCTACAGCTTTAATTATTAACGGTGCTTGGGGATTAGGGACTGTTCTCTTATTCCGCCTTTTGGGGCGTAATTTATTGGGCTATAGCGAGAAAAGTTCGACGGATAATGTAGAACGATAACGTAGAGAAAGGATTAATCGATAATTATAAATGCTCTTATAAATACTCTCCTCCAAAACCAACAGCACGGGAATGATTTAATTCTTGAGCTAATTTTAATACTGCACTACGCCCAACTTCTGTTTCAAACACTGAAGAGAAAACAAAATCCAGACAATTATTTTGGCAAAATTCTGTTAGTTTACGGGGAAAACCCATAATAGCCGCTTTAATCACAAACACTCCGCACCATCCTTGCTGATACGTTATTTGTAGTTGTTTCAGGCTAGCCACAGATTCATCTAATGCCAAAAGAGTAGTATGTTCTTGGCTGAGTTGTAAAATTTCAGCTAAATTATTGGGAGGCAATGGTTGCTCAATAAATTCGATTGCTTTTAAAGTATCTGTCACTGCTAATAACTTTTGCGCCTGTTGTAAATTCAATCCTCCATTAGCATCAAGTCTTAATTTGATCTGTGGAGGAAAAGTTTTGACTAATTGCTGTAAAATTGCCATTTCTGTAGCTAAAGGATAAACCCCAATCTTCCATTTAAAAGTAGTATTTAATTGAGTCTGATAAATTTCTTGCCAGGCAGTTAAAGCTTTCTCTCCCGCAGGAAGTAAGTAGCAAAAGTCTAAATCACAAGCCTGGCTATCTTCTTTAATCTGTGTCAAATTTAACCAAGCAGATTCAAAGGCAAATTGACAAGCAGGAAGGCGATCGGGAATCTCAGCAATATCTTCTGGACTGACTGTTTCTCCTAAATGTTGACAGAATTTTAATGCTTGTGACATGGTTTCTGAACCAAACCAGGGCAGAGGAGCAATTTCTCCTTGGGCTAATTTACCAGCTCGATCTATCAGACTAATAATAATACCCTCACGTATTTGCCAGACACCGTGGCTAGTATGTAAGGGTTGTTTAAAACGACGTTGATAAATATCAAATTTAAATTTAAATTTATCGTCCATTATTTATTTAATTGTCAAAGCAGCACCCTTTCATCAGTTTCCCACGATTAATTTAATTTTGCACGAGTACTTGTATTTGCTTTTAGCTACTTAATGTTTTTTATGAAAACGGATGCCCAAAAATATATCGTATAGAAAACTGAGAAAGTTTTTACCATCCCAAAGACCTAAAGATTGTTCGCAACCTTTGGCATCTAATAAAGTCTTTGTATCATAATAAGCTGCTTGATACTTATACCAGGGAATAGAAGGCCAAAGATGATGTACTAAATGATAGTTTTGTCCTAAGATCAGCAAGTTTAAAATAGGACTAGGATACACTCTAGAGTTTTTCCAGCGATCGCGCTCTTTAAACGGACGATGGGGTAAGTAATCAAAAAATAGTCCTAATGCTATCCCTACAACCAAAGCAGGAACAAACCAAAAGTTCATTACATAACCAATAAAGTCGTAATGAATACCTAAAGCAACTATAGTTACTAGAACTAATCTACTGAGAAACCACTCTAATAATTCATACTTACGCCACAAGCGTCTTTGAAAGAAAAAGAACTCATGATAAAAAAAGCGAGCGGCAATCAGCCACAAAGGGCCACCTGTAGAGACAAAGTGATCGGGATCGTTTTCTGGATCATTAACGTGGGCATGATGTTGCAGATGAACCCGCGTAAATACAGGAAAGGCAAAACCTAGCATTAATGCACTGCAATGCCCCAAGATAGAATTAATTATACGATTGCTGTGGGCGCTATTATGAGAAGCGTCGTGAATAACTGTTCCTGACAAGTGTAGTGCCAAAACATTGGCTATAAAACAAGACCAAGCGGGAAATACCCCTAAAAAATAACCAGTGGTCGATATAGTCAGCAACATGATCGCTGCGATCACCATCAACACATTGGGATTAAATCCACCAGGAGCTTTTAAATATTCCCTTGGTACTGTTCGCAGTGTCTGGGCCGACTGCATCTTTTCGTTCGCTCCTCTTACTTTTGATATACGACTTTTCTCAGATAGTTTACACTAATTTCAAGCACGGGTAAAGAATTGTAAAGTAATCTCAGCTAATTTCTCATTAAAAAATTAATCGTTTTATCTATTAATTATTAGGAGACGTTATGGGGCGATCTGGATGATCCACAATAAAAAATTAATAATTTTTACATCCCTGCAAGATATTCTTGATACCCTAATTTATCAAGTTGTTCTTGTTTGTCAAGCACCATTTGTGATAAGTTTTGCCGATATTGTTCTACTTTTTTTTGTAATTGTGGATCATTTGTTCCCAAAATTTGCACTGCGAGCAATGCTGCATTTTGAGCATTACCAATGGCAACGGTGGCAACGGGAATGCCTCTGGGCATTTGGACAATAGAATATAGCGAGTCAACTCCTTTTAACTGACGAGTGGCTACGGGGACACCAATAACGGGCAGAGGAGTTAAAGAAGCTACCATTCCTGGTAAGTGTGCTGCTCCTCCCGCACCTGCAATAATTACTTTGATTCCTCTTTGATGAGCATTACGGGCATAGTTTACCATTCTTTCTGGGGTACGATGGGCAGAGATGATAGCTACTTCGCAGTCAACATCAAAATCTTCGCAAACGGCGATCGCTTTTTCCATAGTGGGCAAATCGGAATCGCTGCCCATGATAATTCCAATTAATGGGGTAGTTTCACTCAAAGTTTTTTTGGTTAGTTCTGAGTTTTGTATTTTAGCCTGTTTGGTAACATTAAATTGATTAAATATTGATTAAATAGTTAGTCTTAAATGCAAAGTATAGCCACTTCACCCATACTTATAGATTGCAGTTACTTAAATTGAATTTTTGTGTTGGTTCTTTAAGAAGTACATAACAAATTTTAACCCCAATAAACATCTAGTTTTTAGTGAATTATTCTATAGTGTTCTATGGAAGAGTAACTATTAAAAATAAACAAATTTCATAGCTCAATCAGTAAGTTTATCTTCACGCTAATTAAATTGAAAAATCTTTATTTGGGAATTTGGCAGAAATACCTAAAACCAAGTCGAGAAAAAATCTGAGTTCAATTTAAGGTCTCCAAAATATAAATAAAGTTCTACCAATTGCTGTCCATTACTACAACATAAAATATAGGAGCAAAATAGTGAAAAGTACTAGTGTTAAATTTGCTAACGTTACTAGCTTAAACGAATTAGAAAGGCAGGCGATTCATACTTCTAGTTTAGTTCAACCTCATGGGGTTATTTTGGTGCTGCAAGAGCCAGAGTTAAAAATAGTCCAGGTGACTAATAATTCTTATTCAGTGTTTGGTATTCGTCCTGAGGAGATGATTGAGCGAACCCTAGAAGAACTCCTCGATCCATTTCAATTTGAAATTATTCAACGGGGAGTAAAGCAAGATAACCTTGATTTTATCAACCCGACTAAGATGTGGGCCAGAAAGCAAGGGGATGATTATGTGATCTTTGATGGAGTTTTTCACCGTAATACAGAAGGAACTTTAATTTTAGAATTAGAGCCAGCCGCATCTCAAGAAAATATTCCTTTCCTTAGTTTTTACCATCTAGCAAGGGCTTCAATTAATCAATTACAAGAGACAGCCAGTTTAAAAGATTTTTGCCAAATTATTGTTCAAGAAGTACGCAAAGTAACTGGATTCGATCGAGTCATGCTTTATAAGTTTGATGAAGACGATCATGGTGCAGTAATCGCAGAGGAAAAATTAGACCATCTAGAACCATATCTAAATTTACATTTTCCCGCCTCAGATATCCCCAAACCAGCAAGGAAACTATTTAGCTCTAACTGGATTAGATTAATCCCTGATGCCTATGCAGAACCCGTTGAACTGTTCCCCCTAAAAAATCCCCAAAGCGATCGCCCTGTGGACTTAACTCTCTCTATTCTGAGGAGTCCTTATCCATGTCATTTGGAATATCTACACAACATGGGGGTAGGTGCATCTTTAACTATCTCCTTGATTGAAAATGGCAAACTTTGGGGACTAATTGCCTGTCATCATTTAACTCCCAAGTACGTCCCCTATGAATTACGTAAAGCTTGTGAATTTTTAGGGCGAGTTATTTTTTCCGAGATTTCTAATCGGGAAGAAAGTGAAGATTATGACTATCGCATGAAGCTGACTCAAATGCGATCGCAGCTAATTAACAACATGACGCAATCAGAAAACTTTGTTGATGGCTTAGTCAAAGATGAATCTTCTTTGCTAGACTTGACCGCTGCAGTTGGGGCAGCCGTTTGTTTTAATGGTAATTGGACGTTAGTGGGAGAAACTCCCACCGAAGAAGAACTCAATTTTTTGGTGCAGTGGCTCTATAAAAATATTGAAGAAGAAGTATTTTGTACCGATTCTTTAGCCGAGATTTATCCAGAAGCCGATGCCTATAAAAATGTTGCTAGCGGTTTAATAGCGATGGCTATCTCTCGTCGCAACTATGTTTTGTGGTTTCGACCAGAAGTAATTCAAACAGTAAACTGGGGTGGCGATCCTAATAATGCCTATGAAATCATTAACTCTGAAGTAGGACAACGTTTATCTCCCCGTAAATCCTTTGAATTATGGAAAGAAGAAGTACGTTTAACATCGTTACCTTGGAAGCAAGTAGAAATTAATGGTGTCAAAGAATTAAGACGAGCCATTGTTAATATTGTGCTACGTCAAGCAGATGAACTGGCATTATTGGCCCAGGATTTAGAACGTTCCAATTCTGAGTTAAAAAGATTTGCTTATGTTGCTTCCCACGATTTACAAGAACCATTAAATCATGTTTCTAACTATGTGCAGCTATTAGAAATGCGCTACGGCGATCGCTTAGATGAAGATGCTAAGGATTTTATCGGCTTTGCCGTGGATGGGGTGAGTTTAATGCAAACCCTAATTGATGATGTGCTAGTTTATTCCAAGGTAGACACTCAGGGTAGTGAATTTACCATGACCGAAGCAGGAGTTGCTCTAGAACAGGCTTTAACTAATTTACAAAAACGAATCCGCGAAAATAATGCCCAGATTATTATTAGCGATCCTCTACCCACACTAAAAGCAGACAATACCCAGTTAATGCAATTGTTCCAAAATTTAATTGTCAATGCAATTAAATTCCGTAGTGCAGCAACACCTGAAATTGAGATCGGAGTTAAACGCCAAGAAGACGAATGGTTATTCTCGGTTCGGGATAATGGCATTGGTATCGATCCTCAGTTTAGCGAGCGCATTTTTGTGATTTTCCAACGTCTCCACACTAGAGATGAATATCCAGGTACAGGAATGGGTTTGGCAATTTGCAAAAAAATTATTGAATGTCACCGAGGTAAAATTTGGGTAGAGTCAGAGTTAGGCAAAGGATCGACTTTTTACTTTACGATCCCAGTAGGAGGACGCGAGCGTGACCTTAGAAATGGACGAAAAGCCAAAAATTATTCTTTTGGTGGAGGACAACAAAGCTGATATTCGGCTAGTCCAAGAAGCGTTAAAAAATAGTTCCATTACCTATCAAATGGAAACCGTTAGAGATGGCGTAGCAGCAATGGCATATTTACATCAAGAAGGTGAGTATGCCGATGTGTTACGCCCTGATTTGATTGTCTTGGATTTAAATCTCCCTAAAAAAGATGGTCGAGAAGTATTGGCAGAGATTAAAAATAATCCGCAATTGAAGCGAATTCCTGTAATTGTGCTAACTACCTCTAAAAATGAAGATGATATTTACCAAAGCTATGAACTCAACGCCAATTGTTTCATTACTAAGTCGCGTAATCTTAATCAATTATTTATGATTGTGAGGCGAATCGAAGAATTTTGGCTAACTACTGTCACTCTACCTCCCCAATAGCAATTTGCAGCTTAGTTCCAGTTCAGTAAAATTATGTCTGAAAGCTCCGTCGAGATATCTTCATTACAGCTTAATACTCAACAAAAGCCGATCAAAATTTTGTTGATTGAAGACGATATTGTCGAAGCTAGACTGATACAAGAAATTCTCAAAAGCTTTAATCTGAATGAGTTTTGCTTGGCTCACGTTAAGCGGCTTCAAACTGGTATACAGCGACTAAGACAAGAGAAATTTGACTTGGTTTTGCTGGATTTAACTTTACCTGATAGTCAGGGTTTGGCATCTGTAGAATTATTAGTTCAAAATTTTTCTCATCTACCAATTGTTGTCTTAACTAATACCAATGACAATCGACTAGCAATTGAGGCTGTTAAACGGGGATCGCAGGATTATTTAGTCAAGCGCAACATTAATATTGATGTTTTAGTACGGTCAATTCAATATGCGATTGAACGTCAAAAAGCTTCAGATTTACTGCGAGAAACTAACGAAAATTTAATGAATCAAATTCAGCAAAAAACTGCTGAGTTAATGAAAGCGAAAGAAATTAATCACTTTCAATCAGAATTAGTTTCCATGTTTTCTCATGACTTTCGTAGTCCTTTAACTACTGTGCTTTCTTGTGCAGAATTACTCCAAAACAAAGACGATCGCCTGAGCGAGGAAAAAAAAGTTTATTTATTTCAAATGCTGCGTAATGCCAGTAAAAATATGGTGCAGCTTTTAGATGAAGTTCTTTTGGTTGGGCGAACTGATGCAGATACTTTTCAGTGCAATCTTACTGACCTAAATTTAGAGTTATTTTGTTTGGAACTAGTAGAAGATTTACAATTTAGTGCTGATAAAAAACAAATTAAAATTATGTTTGAACCCCAAGGAATAATTGAACCAACTGCTTGGGATCAAAGTTTATTACGACATATCTTAGGTAATTTATTGGCAAATGCGGTCAAGTATTCTCCAGAGGGCAAACAAGTAAAATTTGAATTAATTCCTCAAGAACAAGAAATGATTTTTCGCATCCAAGATTGGGGCATTGGCATTCCAGCAGCGGATCATCAAAATCTGTTTCAACCCTTTCATCGTGCTAGCAACGTTGGCAGAATTCCTGGTACTGGCTTGGGATTGGCAATTGCCAAAAGCTGTGTAGAAGCTCACCAAGGTCGAATTAAGATAGATAGTCAAGTTAACCAAGGAACAACTGTAACTGTAGCCTTGCCTTTACTTTATAACTCCTAAATTGTTAGCTAGAAGTAGTAGGGGAAAAATAAAGTTTTTGATGGTAAATGACGGTAATTCAACAAATTATTAATGCTCGCATAGTTGGACATCAAAGTTTACAACAAGTTGCTATAGAAAAAGGCAAAATAGAAGCGATCGCACCAAAATTAAATTTAGCAGAAACCACGGAAACTATTGACTTAGGTGGAGACTGGTTATCTTTAGGAGGAGTCGACTTACAAATTAATGGTGGCTTGGGTTTGGCTTTTCCCGACTTGGAATTAAAAGATTTGCCTAAACTCAAGCAGATCTGTAACTTTCTTTGGCAACAGGGGATAGATGGCTTTCTACCTACTATAGTAACCACCGCAGTAGATAAGATACAGCGATCGCTGGCCACCATTGCTCAATTCATGGCTACTCAGGAAGACAAGGAAAATACAGCCAAAGTTTTAGGAGTTCATTTAGAAGGACCATTTTTAAACTACCGAAAGCGAGGCGCGCATCCAGAACAATATTTATTGCCTTTAACTATCGAAAATATTCAACGGGTTTTGGGCGATTATACTCACATCGTCAAAATTATAACTCTTGCTTCTGAATTAGATAGTAGCGGGGCAACGCTTACTTATTTAAGAGACAAAAATATTATTGTTAGTCTAGGGCATTCTTTGGCTACAGCCACTCAAGCTCAACAAGCATTTAACCAGGGTGCATCAATGGTGACTCATGCTTTTAATGCTATGCCTAGTTTGCATCATCGCCAACCAGGATTATTAGGTGAAGCCATTGTTAACTCGAGTGTTTACTGCGGTTTAATCGCCGATGGCAATCATGTATGCCCTACTATGCTGGAAATTATTTTAAAAGCTAGTAATTACGATCGCGGTGTTTTTTTAGTCAGTGATGCTCTATCTCCTATTGGTTTGCCCGATGGTGTTTATCCTTGGGATGAGCGAAAGATTACAGTTACAGACGGTACAGCCAGATTACCCGACGGTACATTATCTGGAACAACCTTACCTTTATTAATCGGGGTAAAAAATTTAGTGCGCTGGGGATGCGATTTAGAAAAAGCGATCGCCATGGCAACCGAATCTCCCAGAAAGGCAATTAATCTATCGGGTATTGGTGTTGGACAACCTGCCAACTTGCTACGTTGGCATTGGGATGAAAAACAACAGAAATTATTTTGGTCAAGAGTCAATCAAAGTAGAAACAATTATTAAATAAAAATTAAATCGTCAAGTTTATGTAACAAAACTACACAAAGTCTGTTAGGATTGTTTACATAAGTTAATAAAAAAGGAATTAAAAAAATTATGACTACTGTTACTGACGAAAATGGAATCATGAACAACTTTGCATCTGAGCCTCAGATGTATTATGCAGAAGCTCCTTCTTCTCAAGACAAACGCAACTATGTATTCTGGGGCGCGATCGCGATGGCTTTGGTTACCTCTTCAATTTTTACTGCTATTGTTGTTAGCTAACACTATTAATTATTGCTAGCCTTTTCCAGGCAAAGTAACTGAAATCTACTGCGGGGTTGTTTACTTAAACTTCCCCTAAATTTTTTATTGTCATATTAAACTGTCAACACGAGCGTGGAATAAGCCGAGGAAACCTCGGCATTTCCGCTCGTCATAGCAAATAGTCTTTAGAAGTTACGAATAGATTGTTCTCTAGTTCTTTGAGCGTATCAGCTTAAGATTTAATGTTTTATTTACATCCACACAAAATTAAAACTAAGATAACTAGTGCTTCACGAGTACTACAAATTTATCAGTCGGGACAGCGAGATTTTAGTCGAGTTAATTTAGCACAGGCTTCTCTCAATGACACCAACTTGACTGGTATAAATTTGTGCCAAGCAGAGTTATCAGAAATTAATCTTAGCCAGAGCGTATTACAAGAAGCAGACTTATCAGAAAGTAATCTGACTGGGGCGACTCTATGGCGAACAAACTTCAGCAACACTAACTTAACCAAAGCTCAGTTAAGCCGCTGTTTATTAATTTGCGCCAATTTAAAGCAAGCTAATTTGAAACAGGCTTTATTATGCAACGCAGATATGCGACTAATATGTTTATCTGGAGCAAATTTACAGGGTGCTAATTTGGAAGGTGCTAATTTGTGTTATGCCAATTTGCAGCAGGCTAACTTTACAGGTGCTAATCTTAATCGAGCCATTTTGACAGGGGCAAAAATTGCAGGGGCAAACTTAAGTAATGCTAATTTGGATGGCGCAATCTTATCAGGAGTAGACTTAAGCCAAGCTAAATTAAATCAGCCAAGTAACAAAACTGTAAGATTTAACAACCAACAAACCATATTGGGGACTATTAATTAAGCATAGGAATATATAAGTCTCTTTTTATGATTCAAGTAAGAGAAATATTGTCAGCAAATTATAGTGAGGGGCAAGATGAACCTGACTAACTCTCTGCTGCGGGACTTAATGACTGAATACGTTAAGCTTCGTCCTCAGATTTACTTCAATTCAGCTTTAAATGCTTTAGTCCGTGCGATGCAAGATTTAGTTTTGGCGAGCAACGATCGGCATTTAGTCATTGCTAATTTTCAGCAGGAGAGTTTTTTTCGTTCTTCAGCAAATCGTTTTCAGCGCATAGCGCAGAAGGAAAACCAAGTGTATGTCTTAGGAGTGCCCGATACTGAATCTAGTTTTGCTGTAGACAATTCTGACTATGAGACTATTCCTCTCAATTCAACAGATACTTTGGCAGGGGAAAGATATTTAGTTATTGTTGGTCAAGGGTATTCAGCTTGCTTAGTGATGCGAGAACGCCTTTCCCTCAGGGAACTAGAAGAAGCAAATGATAAAGTAGAGGAGGGGCAAAGGTTCGAAGGAATTTGGACTTTCGATCTTGATGTAGCTAGAAGCGCTGCTGATTGGCTTTTAGGAAGAATCAAAAATTATCGTCCTGAGCTAGGGAGCAAAACAGAACAGGCACGAAAGCATTTTTGTTTAAGAGAACCAATTGATAAAAATCAATTACTCTGGACTAGTCAGTCTGTCGATCTTGGTGCTTTCACCCAGCGTTTAGTTACTTACATACAAGCTGGTCAGTATAAACTAATTAAAGCTTACAAAGCGATCGCCACTGCCGAAAAAAAGGAACAATTAATTAGTAAAATAGCCGCAGCCCAGCGTAGTTCTTTAGATACAGCAGAAATTTTAACCACTACTGTTGAAGAATTGGGTCGACTGTTTCCTAACTGTCGTTGTTTACTATATCGTCTTGATTCAGGTGAAACAGAGGTCACAATTGAGTATGAATCAACTCCTAAATCTATGCCGTCGTTGTTAGGTCAACAATGGTCGGTTATCGACAATCCTATTTTTTTGGTGGCTCAAACTCAAAATTCGGCTTTAGTAATTAATAACGTTACAGATAATATTTATTTACTAGAAAATCCAATTTTAAGACAGAAAGTAAAACAAGCTGCAATTCGTTCCTGGTTAATGGTTCCCATTCGCTATCAAGAACAACTACTAGGAGTTTTAGAGATTCATTATGGTGGAGGTGGAACAGAAAAATTCCAATGGAAACCTGAAGATGTTGCTTTGGTCGAAGCAGTTGCCACTAGTACAGCCGCCGCTTTAACTCAAGCCAGTGCCTATAACAATCTTGTGGAATTAAATAGTCAATTAGCAGCTGTCGAGCGGATTCAAAGCAACTTAATTGCGATCGTGGGACACGAATTACGCACGCCCCTATCGACGATTCGGATCTGCTTAGAAAGTTTAGCCACTGAGCCTAAGATACCCACGGAAATGAAAAATATTATGCTAGACACTGCTCTTAATGATACAGATAGATTAGAACAATTGATCCAGAATTTTTTGACTCTTTCTAAATTAGAAGCAGGAAAAGCATATCGTAATATCGAATCTCTAACCCTTGACTATGCTTTAAACCTTGCCCTGCGTCGCATTCAGACGACTGATAAGATTAAAATATTACCAAAAATTAGAGTAGAATTCCCTAATGAGTTACCTCCAGTCTTGGCAGATGTAGATGGATTAGTAGAAGTATTTATCAAGCTTTTGGATAACGCTTGCAAGTTTACCCCCACCAGTGGTGAGATTATCATTTCTACTCAACGACAAAACAAAGCAAAAATTGCCTGCCAAAGCGATCGTCAAATGTTGGAAATTGTAATTACTGATACTGGACGGGGAATTGAATCTGATCAGCTGGAAGTTATTTTTGATCGATTTTCTCAATCAGAAGGTTATTTAAGGCGGACAGTGAACGGTGTTGGTTTGGGATTGGTAATTTGCCGCCAAATTATTAAAGGCATGGGAGGACAAATTTGGGCGCAAAGTAAAGGCAAAGATCAAGGAAGTCAGTTTCACTTCACTCTGCCAATTGAGCCGCAATCCTTGGTAGATTGTGCTTAATTTTAGACGTAGGTTAGATATATAGCCGTACAAAGCTATGTTAGCGGTGCGACCCCGCGTCGACTTAAGGCGCAAGACAAAGGCGATTCGGTTAGCCGCATGTACGCGCACCAAGACAGGACACATAAGCTATTCACTCGGAAGTAGCAAGTAATAATTTTAAAATTGTCCTAACTAAAACTGAGATCTTGCACCTAGCCCGTAATTCAACTGTGGTATTTGGGTAAAGGGGAAAGGTTAAAGGGAAAAGGGTCTTAAATTCATTGTCAAGCCTCAATTATTCAGTTTTTATGTACTGGTGCAAGATCTCAG
>JASJDX010000544.1 GCA_030064975.1 Pleurocapsa sp. MO_192.B19 | reverse complement strand
ACGTCCATTCCCTTTGTATCAGTGCCGTCAATCTTAATAATTAGGTCTTGCGCTAAAATTCCCGCTTCAAAAGCAGGAGTATCTTCGATCGGAGCAATAACTAGCAGTCTATCTGTTTCTTCATCCTTAGCAATCTGAATTCCTACTCCAGTTAATTCTCCTGAAGTATCAATTCGCATATTCTGAAACTCTTCTGGATCCAGGAAGCGGGTATAAGGATCTTCTAGCTTAGCCAACATCTCACGAATTGCTTTATAGGCATTCTCTTTGCTATCGTAAGATGCATTATTAATATATTCTTGACGTATTTTTAGCCAATCTGTATCGTTAAAAGTTGTATCAACATATTGATGATTAATAATTTGCCAAACTTCGTCCACAGTTTCTTTCGGACCACTTTGAATTAGGGCTTGACTTTGAGATAAGTGAATTCCTGCCCCAGTAACTGCTACTGTTGACAGAGCTAGAGCAGTCGTTCCCAAGAGCAGTCCTCGTTTCGTAGTTACCATAAGCTTAAAAATATAATCAATATCTTCAATGTGAAAGATGACACTAAAATTTGTATAGTTAAAGTCTAATCTACCATAGGTGACTTGTTCAGAAGAATTATGCTGCTAGGTCACAATCCATAGCTGGTTTCCCAGTAATTGAATTTTTTGAGCGCATTGCATTGAGCTGTAGTTTTCAACTATGTCTGTTTCGATATATTTCTATATATCTGGATTGAAGTTTAAGACAGCAAAAAAACTAACAATGAATTAGACCATAGCAACCTTCTGAGATTGGAGAGAGTAATGAGTGACGATTTAGAAATTGGGAACTAGGAGCTAGCAAAATACTAGCAAAATATTTTTCTCTCATTCTTTTGGGAACTGTCATAGAAACTTTTGAGCATAAAGCATAAGGTAGTTACTGGGGATAAAGTATTAACTTCATTTTAATGGTAACCAAAATAATAAAATAGTTAGAATTAATACTTCGATAAAATCTACAACCCACTAGATTTACCTTGTAACGAACATTTAAATTGTTGAATTGTCATTTAACTGCCAGGGTACACAATGTAGTAATTATCTTTTTGTCAAGAATTTGTCTTATGAGCGCATTTCCTCCACCTAAGCTTAAATATAAGCTGGCTTTAGTCAATATTCAGGAACAGCGGCTGCTCCGTATCGCTTTCTGGCGTTCCTGTTTGGTAATGCTCTGTGCTGTTAGCCTCTGTTTGATGACAACTTCATCCTACTGGCAAATCAAAGATCGATCGCAAATTCAAATTAGTGGCGAGAAGCTGGCAAGTAAAAATACTGTTTATACTGCTTTGAATTTTGCTTATCCTCAATTTATTTGGACAGTCAATGGGTTAGATTTAACGCAAAAAATTGAATCTATTCCTTCAATTGCCACAGCTAAGCTCAATAAGCAGCTTATTCCTCCAGCTTTAATAATTTCTCTTCAAGAAAAAGTACCTGTAGCTCTGGCTTCATCTCAAGGAAAAGTAGGATTTCTAGATAGCGAGGGCGAGTGGATTGCTCAGGAATTTTATGCCAATATAGATGTTGATTTTTCCTTGCCGAAACTTAAAGTTATCAACTACCAACCCCAATATCAGCAGTTCTGGAACAGTATATATCAACTAATATCTCTTTATCCAGAACTACAAATCAATCAGTTGCAATGGAATCAAGCAGGAAATTTGTTTTTATACACTAAGTTAGGAAAAGTATTTTTAGGCTCAGATTTATCAAGATTAAAAGAACAATTTAAAATTATGCTTAAATTGCAAAATCTACCAAATTATTTAGAACGTAGCCAAGTTGCTTATATAGATTTAAGTAATCCTGATTTAAATTTAATTCAAAAGTACTAATGTTAATAAGAAGCACAACTAAAATAAGTATTTACCCTGATTAAATTTACTATATTGAGTACTCAAGCAGTAATTTCTTGGAGGATAATCAAGTTTATGTGTTTAATAATTACAAAAACTTTAATATCTTATACAGATTAAATTACTTAGATGATAATAAATTGAGTTAAAATGCCAAGCTAAATTGTATATAAGAAAACCTAAGCGGAAACTTTTGATATACGCCCATGTCTTTAAATAACAAACTCGTTCATACTTTTAATAATGAAATTAACTATCATTCTGAGTTACCCTTAGCTTTAGGAAATAATTCTTTAGGTAGTGGAATGGGAATACCTTTTAGGGGCAAGAATAATAATTCTCAAATTCCCAAAGAAGAAATTAGGAGTAATAAAATAGTGCCTAGTAATGTCGCCAAAATCAAAGTAATCGGAGTGGGCGGCGGCGGCTGCAATGCAGTCAACCGCATGATTGAGAGCCAAGTTTCTGGTATCGAATTTTGGGCAATCAATACTGATGCTCAAGCTTTAAACCACGCTCAAGCTCCTCAAAAATTACAAATTGGACAAAAAATTACTAGGGGGTTGGGTGCGGGAGGTAACCCAGCCATTGGACAGAAAGCAGCAGAAGAATCAAGGGATGAATTAGCTCATGCTTTAGAAAATACTGATTTAGTATTTATTACCGCTGGTATGGGAGGTGGTACAGGAACAGGAGCAGCTCCCATTGCTGCAGAAGTGGCAAAAGAGATGGGCTGTTTGACGGTGGGAGTTGTAACTCGCCCCTTTACTTTTGAAGGCAGAAGACGTACTAAACAGGCTGAAAAAGGCATTGAAGCTTTTCGTAGCCGAGTAGATACTTTAATTGTTATTCCCAATAATCAGTTATTGTCAGTTATTTCTCCGGAAACTCCCGTCCAAGAAGCTTTTGGAGTTGCCGATGATGTTTTACGTCAGGGTGTGCAGGGCATTTCTGATATTATCACTATCCCTGGTTTAATTAATGTTGACTTTGCTGATGTTCGAGCAATTATGGCAGATGCTGGTTCGGCATTGATGGGAATTGGAGTTAGTGCTGGTAAATCTCGTGCCAGAGAAGCTGCTGTGGCAGCGGTTTCTTCTCCCTTACTCGAAGCGTCAATTCATGGTGCTAAAGGGGTGGTGATTAATATTACGGGGGGATATGACCTAACTCTTCATGAGGTGAATGCAGCGGCTGATAGTATTTATGAAGTGGTTGATGAAGATGCTAACATTATTTTTGGGGCGGTGATTGATGAAAGTATGGATGAAGAAGTAAGAATTACCGTTATTGCTACTGGCTTCGATGGGGAAGCAATGGATGATTTGGAGTTAGAAGAACCTCAAGTTGAGTCCAGGAGCGTTTTTCCATCTATGGCTGGTGTACCCCAACAAGAGAGAAATAGACCTAGGGATAACGATCGCAGTCGCATCGAAATTCCTGATTTTCTACAACGACGACGTTATCCCAAGAGCTAGGTGGACAGGGTAAATTTATGACCCAAGTAGCTCTAACTATTGCTGGTTCTGATAGTAGTGGCGGGGCAGGAATTCAAGCGGATTTAAAGACTTTTGCCATGCACTGTGTTCATGGGGCAAGTGCTATTACCTGCGTCACGGCTCAAAATACTGTTGGTGTAACTCAGGTGGAGAAGATCAGTGTTCCCGTAGTTGCGGCTCAAATTGAAGCGATTACCACTGATTTAAAAGTTAATGCTGTTAAGACAGGAATGTTGTTAAATCGCGATCTGATCGAAGTAGTTACTCAACAAACAGATAAGTTTGCTTGGAAACATCTAGTTGTCGATCCCGTTATGGTTTCTCGTACAGGAGTGCAGCTAATTGACGATGATGCGATCGCATCTTTACAAGAGATGCTCATTCCCCAAGCTCTAATCATCACTCCTAATCGCTATGAAGCTCAAATTTTGAGTGGTTTGACAATAAACACCCTAGAAGAGTTGAAACAAGCTGCAATCGCCATTTATGAACGTCTGGGGGCAAAAGTAGTTCTCGCCAAGGGCGGAGGATTAATAGGTAGTGAAAAGGGAACAGATATTTGGTATGACGGCACAGAAATTAGAACTTTATCGGAAAAAAATATTTCCCCTAAAAATACTCACGGCGCAGGTTGTACCCTCTCGGCAGCAATCTGTGCCAATCTTGCTTTAAATAAAGACTTATGGTCGGCTGTAGTCGATGCTAAGCAATATGTTACCAATGCTTTAAAACATTCTTTAGATATTGGTGCAGGTAATGGTCCAGTAGGTCATTTTTTCCCTTTATTTAAGTCTTAAATGATTATAAATAAACTATTTTATTTAGGATTAAACCATTGAAATTAGCCACTAAGATTGAAGCAATTTTTTATATTAAAGGCAGACCACTTTCGATCGAAGAAATACTTGTTTGTCTTAATCCTCAATTTTCAGAATCAGGCAAGGTATCTCAAGGTGATCGCGAAGCCTGGATGAAGTCTCATCGCGAATTAGTCGAAGATGCCTTGATTGAATTAATGAATGATTACGCTCATCGTGATAGTGCTTTAGAAATTATCGAAACAGAAGCAGGTTATAGCCTACAGCTAAAGCATGAATATGAACATCTTCTTCAAGAACTAGTTCCCGCTGAATTAGGCAAAGGAGCATTAAGAACTTTGGCAGCAGTAGCTCTAAAAAACCCAATTTTACAGACGGAACTAATAGATTTACGTGGTAGTAGTGCTTATCAACAAGTAGCTGAATTGGTCAAATTAGGCTTTATTCGCAAACGAGAACAAACTGATGGTCGCTCCTATTGGTTAGAGGTAACAAATAAATTTCACCAATACTTTGAAATTAGTAATATGGCTATGTCCTAGCCAATTTTAACCTCAATTTTCACTAGCGGTTGCTACCATAATTGTGTCAAAGTAGAAGCAGCGTACATCCATATTTGGGTAACGAATGATATTTAACTTTGATTTTTTAAATTCTGAACAACAAGAGAAACAGTACAATACTCTGATGCAATACTTGCGTCAACAACACCCCGAGGTATTAGCACAAATTGCCCAGTCTGCTAGCCCAGATGTTAAACAGATAATCTCCCAAAACGTACAGGGTTTGGTAGGAATGTTACCAACGGGAGACTTCAACGTTAAAGTTACTACAGATCGAGAGAATCTAGCTCATCTCCTTGCTTCGGCAATGATGACTGGCTACTTCCTGTGCCAGATGGAAAAAAGAATGGATTTAGAAGAAAGTCTGACTGATTCGTCTATTTCCTCCAACCATTCTCTGAAGGACGAATTCCCAGAATCATAAAAGAATTAGGTTCAGAAATTGCTTCTACCCAAACTTGGGCTACCTGTTGCCTAAATAGTTTAGAGGCTCAGGTATTTATATTCGGCGACTTGTGTCAAGCTTACTAGCTGTTGACTGATATATTTTTGTGAAAAATAATCAATATTTAACCGCCCTTAGAAAAAGTGAA
>JASJDX010000543.1 GCA_030064975.1 Pleurocapsa sp. MO_192.B19 | reverse complement strand
ATGACTCCCCAGCAAATGTTTGACCAGATGGAAATAACTCTCAAAAGAATGAAAGCAGAAATTCAACCATAATTTACATCATTTAATCCTTTATCTTTTAACTAGGGACGAGCAAAATTAGAAGCTGCGGGGAAATATTTTACAGGCTTATCTTTCAGGGCTTTGAGCATAAAAGAACGCCAGACAGGAGCAGCAAAATCTCCCCCCGTGATTCCTTCCCCCATACTCTGATAGTTATCATTACCTACCCAAACAGCTGTAGCTAACTGGGGTACATAGCCTACAAACCAAACATCTCGCTCAGAAGAAGTAGTTCCTGTTTTACCTGCTGCGGGGCGACCAATGTCAGCTTTTGGTCCAGTTCCTCCAGGTGCGATTACCCCTTTTAACATAGTGGTTAAATTAGCTGTTGCCCAAGGGTCTAATAATTGTTCGGGTTGGGGAGTATTATCCACCAAAACATTACCTTTACTATCAGTAACTTGTAGAATAATGGTCGTCTTGGACTGCCAACCGTTATTCGCAAAAGTGGCAAAAGCTCCTGCCATTTCTAGAGGAGTAACACCAATTGAACCCAAGGGCAAAGAAATTACAGGCTGCATAGGACTTTCAATGCCTAGCATTCGACAAACTTCAATGACTTTTTCTAACCCTACAGATTTACCCAATTTAACCGCAGGAATATTTCGGGATTGACTTAAAGCTTTAGAAAGAGACATCATCCCAGCAAAATCATTTTTTCCCCCATAGTTTTGAGGACGATAAATACCACCAGGGATAGGGTAGGTTACAGGGGCATCATTAATTGTTGTACCTGGACTATACTTCCCACTTGCTAGGGCAGTGTAATAAACAAAAGGTTTGAAAGAAGAACCAGGCTGTCTGCGAGACTGAACTGCACGATTAAATTGGCTAGATTTGTAGTCAACTCCCCCCACTAAAGCCTTAACAAAGTGAGTACGCGGATCTACCGCTGCTAAAGCAATCTGATCGGCTCGTAACCCCCACTGTTGCAGCATCTTATGACTCTCTTTGACAGATTCTTCTGCCATTTTTTGAAAGTTCATGTCAATAGTTGTTTGGACTCGAATACCTCCCTGGAGAACCTTATCCTTCCCAAAACGCTCTTCTAATTCTTTGGTTACGGCTTCGGTAATAAAAGGTGACTTACTCCTACGCCATGCCGTGGGTTTCCCTACTAATAAAGGAGCTTGGCGAGCAGCTTGTTCTTCTTCTGGGGTAATCCAGTTTAAAGTACGCATTCGCGCCAAAACTGCTGCCTGTCTATTTTTAGTCTTGGTATAATTTAAGAAAGGGCTATACTGTTCTGGTGCTTGAATCAAACCAGCTAACACCGCCGCTTCAGCTAAGTTTAGCTCCGCAGCACTTTTATTAAAATAGCTTTCTGCCGCAGTTTGAATACCGTAGTTATTGTGACCCCAATAAATATTATTGAGATACATTTCTAAAATTTCGTCTTTAGAAAAAACTTGCTCTACTCGTATAGCTAAGATTGCCTCGGCTAATTTACGACTAAAGGTACGTTCGCGAGTTAAAAACAGATTTTTAACCAACTGCATAGTTAAAGTAGAAGCACCTTCTGAGACTCCACCTTGTTTATAGTTGGTTAACGCTGCGCGACCAATGCTGTAAGGATTTAGTCCATTATGACGATAAAAATTACTGTCTTCGACCGCCACCACCGCTAATTTTAGCTCAGGAGATACTTGTTCTAAAGACGCAATTTCACGGTTAGCTTCACCGTGTAAATTAGTTAACAGTCTACCTTTAATGTCATAGACATAGCTGGTTTCGGCAGGAACATAATTACGCAACACTCGAACATCGGGAAGATTGCGAAAACTAATCGCCAACCCGACTAAACCTCCAGCAGCAACGGCACTAGTAATCATCGTAATGCCCAAAACCGTTCCTCCTGCCGCTTTTGCCACTCCTGACAAAAATGACTTAGCGATCGCTGGGGTATTTCGAGGTTCTGGTTTCTGTAACATGATTTCAGAAGACACGGTGTTTTGATTTCCTCCAAAGAGCATTACAAGCAATTATTTGAATAGTAGGCTATCGTAATTAAACGGAAAGTCAAGCAGAATTAAATAATAACGTTAGACTAAATAATTTAATTTAAGTTGTGATTTTCTCGGGGAATAGGTTTGAAGCCTCCAATACCCTTTTTCAATATATGTTCAAAATATATGTTCAATTTTATTTAATAGAGATCGACAATTGTAGCAATCTCTGCTGATTAATTAGTTACCTAAAAAAAACCTCGGCTGACTAACCGAGGAACTAAAAATTCAGGAGAAATCAATTTTGATCGACTTTAATTGACTATCACAGCTCTCAGTCCTAGGAGGAAAGAGTAATCTGTGAAAAGCTGCTTCTACTAAGACACACTCAGCAAATGTCAGACACAAGCATAGTTAAATTAAATTTATTTTTAAAAATAAATTTAAAAAATAAATTTTACACCCTGAAGACAACAGCTTATTAGTTGATATGAGATACCAGAGTTACCTGTTGTTTGACTGACAGCAGACTAACCTAGTTATAAAGTAGTAAGTCAGTATGCCCAAAAGTTTGGACAGCTAACATATTTAATTTATGTAAATTAATGTAACAAAAAAGCGATATATTTACAAGGTATTGCCATATATAACCGAGCAAGACTCGCTTATAGGTAAACTACTACTACTAAATAAACTATTTCATTGGCAGCCGATGATTATTGCAATTACTGCTTTGAAGGGAGGAGTGGGCAAAACCACAACCGCAGTTCACTTAGCTGCTTATTTCCAGACCTTGGCACCGACATTACTAATTGACGGAGATAAAAACCGTTCTGCTTTGGTCTGGTCTAAAGAAGATAAGTTGCCCTTTTACGTAGCATCTCAAGCGGGTGCGCCTGGTTTAATTAAGAAGTTTACCCACATTATTATTGATACCCAAGCCAGACCTGAACCTGAAGAGCTAGAAGACTTGGCTACTGGTAGTGATATGTTAATCTTGCCCACAACTCCCAATCACCTAGATTTAGATACTACGGTCAAGGCAGTAGAATTATTAAAAACCCTCAACGCTAACTACAAAGTCCTGCTGACTAAAGTGGACTCCCGTACTAAAAACGGCAGAGATGCCAGAAAATTCCTAGAAGAAGCACAGCTGCCCTTATTTAAAGATGAAATTCCTCTGTTGGTAGCATTTCAGCGATCGCCAAGTCGTGGTGTAATTGTCAAAGATTTTCCAGATCCTAGAGCTTATATCGGCTGGAACAAATATAAGGCTGTGGGCAAAGAAATTATGTCATAAGATTGTTTGAGCAATTATGATTTACGGGCGATCAGAGCATAAAATGGGTCGCCCCCCGCTATTCCCAATATTTGCAGAAATCCAGGTAAAGGTGGTTGATGTATGACTACTTCTGGTTTAGTGAAACCATCAACAGATTGGAAATATTTCTGTACGAGGTTGACTCTGTCAGTATCTGTACCATCTCGCCAAGCAGCGATCGCTTTTTGATAAAACATGCGATTGGAAAAGCTGATAATTACCACCCCATCAGGTTTAAGCACACGATAAATTTCTGATAAAACTGCTTCAGGGTACTGTAAATACTGTATCGAGACTGCAATTAGAACGGCATCAAAATAAGCATCTTCTAGGGGTAATTTGGGGTTTTGATTAAGATTTTGGACAAAATAATGATCTAGCCTCGGATTTTTGGCTAATTCTTCTTCGTTCATGCCATGTCCCTCGATATGGGCAAACTGCACATCATCGGGTAAATGAGATACCCAGCTACTCATTAAATCTAGGATACGACTATCTGCTTGTAGCTGTTCTCGATAAAGATTAGTTAGGCGCTCGATAAACCCCTGGTCAACATGAGTCACTAAACGAGGGTAGTCATAAAAATTAATGTCGTTGGTATCGTCTAGTTTAGTTCTTTGCTCTGGACGCAGCATAAAAGTGAGATTTTTACTTTTTTGTTAATTAATTTTGTTTTGTCTTTTGGATCTTAGTAGACATATGACAACGATTACAAGATCAAAGGGTTATATCGACCTTAAAGTCTATCCATGATTAGTTTTTAGAGTTTAAAAACTATCCCGAAGAAAGAGGAGTCAATAAGAAAGTAAGAATAAGTAGAAATTATCAAATATTCGCAACAAGCGGTAGTCTATTCTTAGCTATAATCTCTATTCTCAATTTAAAATTAGTTGTTATCTATTAAAGGCTAAAACTCTTATTTCTCCATCATCGCAACTGCCTCTTGGCAGGGTTTATCAGAAGTAAAAACCAGTGAAATATAAATGTTTTTTATACTGTTATTGATGCTTTCATAGTTCTTTTGTAGGCAAATAGTTGTTTTAAGCTTTTGCAGGAAATTGTTTCAAAAGTGTAAATAATTATTGAATGTAACTAATTGCCAACAGAAAATATCTGTAAAATAAGCTTGATAAGCGTTTGTATAGCATTATCGATTGGTGAGGAGTTTCCAGTTCTGAGAATTTGATCAGAAACTCTAGCTATTTTGTGTGCTTGATATTTGAGTGAATAATCACGATTTTACAGAAAACATGAATTCTATTTACTAAATCGAAATCAATCAAATAATTTTAAGGGAGATTTCTATGACAACAGATGATGACCGCAATTTACTAGAAGAAGTAGAAAAACCCAGTTTTGCTTTCATTCCTGGCGGAACACAATTAGATGACGATCCCATTGATGACGTTACTACCAATGTGGGTGAGACACTTTCTTTGATTTCCCAAATTGATACGACTGGTCTTACTGCTCCTTTGACCTTCTTAGAATTTGAGAGCAACCTGGACACCAATGAACTGGAGTTGGAAGCGGTTAACGTCATAGATGATAAAGTTTTTGATATCACCATATTCGATCCAGTAGTAGACCCTGACACTGGTCTGCTTACCCAAAAAGTAATACTAAATCCTGTTCGTAAAGGTTACTTATCTACAGCCCCCTTGTATCTTGAATTTAGTATCTAGAATCCTGATACTTTAAAAGAATTAGTAGACCGTCGCCCCCTTGGTTCAGAAAAACCGTGATTTAGCTAGGGTCACTACTATCCTCTTAATTTCTATCAACTCAAACAATCGCCAGGGTAGGGCTGTTTCAAACTGAGATAAGTTAACGATTTTGGATGATAGGGGGATAGGGACTTAGGGATTTAGGGGAATGAATCACAATGTACTCTAAAAATAGCCTATTTTAATTATTAAAACCGACTCGTTTTTTGAGTTTAATCAACTAAAATTATTAACTATTCATTGAATG
>JASJDX010000542.1 GCA_030064975.1 Pleurocapsa sp. MO_192.B19 | reverse complement strand
ACTTTGTTAACACCCTCAATAGTTTTGGCAATATTTTCCATTCGCTTCAATAGCTCTGCATCATAAATTGTTCCAGTGAGAAAAATTGCATCATCCTCTTGTGCCACATAAACAGTAGAAACATCTGTCAACAACGGATCTTGTTTAAAAGCTTTCTCCACTCTTTGGGCTATGCCATAAAGACTAAATTCTCCATCTAGACCAATTCTTTCAGTAGGAATAGCAGTTCTTTTGATATTGCTAATTTTATGATAAATATTGAAGAAATTAAAGCCGATTATTGACATAGATATCAACCAAAATATCCAAATAATTAGAATATATTTGGTGTGAGCAGAAAGTTTTTTTTCAATCTTAGGTAACTCTTGATTATTCTGGTTTAAACTCCTATTCAATTTTTCAATTTCTGCTTGATTTTTATGATAATTAGACTGCAAATCAGAAATAATTTGATGTGATTGTATAGTACTCTGTTTAACACCTGTTACAGTAATATTATATTGGCGAGATTGTGGTTGTTTAAGCTTGCTCAAGATCACACCTGAGTCTGTATAAACTAACAATTTTTCTAATAATCCAGGGCTAATTTGAGTATACCCTTTATGAATATTACGAATAGCTTCGCTAAGATCTTGAGCAGCTGTGTTTTTTAATAAATAACCTTTTGCTCCCATGGCTAAGGACTTAGTGATATATTCTTCAGTATCGTAAGAAGTTAGGATTAAAACTTTAGTATTAATGAATTGATTAGTAATCTCTTTGGTTGCATCAGCTCCATCTAAACCAGGCATTTCCATGTTCATTAAAACGATATCTGGTTGTAGTGTTTTTACCTGCTCAATAGCGGCAATACCATTGCTAGCGGTACCCACAACTTCTAAATCTTTTTCTGGTTCAAGAGAAAGCTTCACTGCTTCTCGAACCATTTTTTGGTCATCTACTACTAAAATACGAATCATATTAAATTAATATAAAAACTACAAAACAACTACTCTGTGGACCAGGTAATTTTCAGTATTTATCGGTACTTGTTATTACTTACTATGATTGCCTGTAGTTCTTTTTAATGTAAACTTCTTTACCAAATCTTTATTGCGCCAGATGAAAAATCTTCATATAGCTCAATTAGTTGAGTAGGCTAAAAGCAATAAGTAATAGGTATGAGAAATTAACTAATCAATTTACTATTTTTAAAACTATTGGTTTCTATTTAAACGTGGGTATAACAAACTTAGGCGTTAGTGATTTAATGTATGAAATTGTTAGTAATACGGTTCGTAGCTCTAAGCTTTAAGCTCTAAGCTCTAAGCTTTTAATTATCAAATGAAAGATGATTATTTTGGTTATCATACCCTGATTCAGCAACGCCCAAACTTAAAAAGCCAATTAATTATACAATCTCATAATTAGAAACTTTTAGGGACTATTTTTACTTTTTTATACAAAGATATAGATGAGAATTAATGCTTACCTCACTATATTTCTTCACTTGCTCTGACAATTTTACTTACAGTCTCTGCAATTTGTGCTTCAGTATGCAAACAAGTAATAAACAACCGCAATCTTGCAGCATCATAAGGTACAGAAGGATAAACCATGGGGTTAACGTTGATTCCCTGTTGACCTAAGTTTTTGGATAAGGTGACAGCTTTTTGGGGTTCGCCGACAATAATCGGGATAATGGGAGAGTCTGCACTAGATCCAGCGTTAAGATTGCGACTTTTAGCTAAATCTAGGCAGAATTTAGCTCTAGTTTGTAGTGTAATTGCTCTTTCTGGTTCTTCTTTGAGTAATTGAATCGCTGCCAAGGCGGCGGCGGTATTAGCGGGAGACATCCCTACACTGAAGACAAAGCCAGGGGAAGTGTATTTGAGGTATTCGATTAGTTCTTTGCCTCCTGCAATATAACCACCACAGCTAGCAAAGGATTTACTAAGTGTCCCCATCCATAAGTCTACGTCGCTGGGCTGAACATTAAAGTGTTCACCAATACCCCTACCAGATAAGCCAAGAGTACCAATGGAATGAGCTTCATCTACTAGCAAGAAGGTTTTGTATTGATGTTTAAGTTTAATTATTTCGGGTAATGGTGCAAGATCGCCATCGGTACTATAAACCCCCTCGATCGCAATTAAAACTTTTTGATATTGTTCTCGCTGTTGACTGAGGATATTATCTAAAGCCTGATAATCATTATGGGGAAACTCAATAATAGTTGCACCAGATAAATTACATCCTTCTTGAATACTGTTATGGCTAAGGGAATCACAGACAATTAAATCATTGTGGTTGAATAAATGCCCAATAGTTGTCACGTTAGTTGCATGACCACCAACATAAACGATGCAGTCTTCTGTACCCAGAAAATTAGCTATTTCTTGTTCTAATTATCGATGTAACGGACGTTCTCCCGATAGAAGGCGACTAGCAGAAACCGATGTCCCATACTGGGCGATCGCATTTTGGGCTGCTTGACTCACTACAGGATCGCCAGACATTCCTAAGTAATTATAGCTGGAATAATTGATTAACTGGCGATCGCCTATCTGGGTTGTATCTGCCGCAATACCTTGGTGGAGGGAAAATAAAGGATTACCTAGTTTTTCCACCCCTCCTATAATTAAGTAGCTAGCATCTGGTTTAGCGATCGCTAAATTATTATTACTAGTATTTTTACTCGGCATTGATATAACTACTTTACCGATATGCTTTGCCTGTGCCATGTAACGAAAGGCATTAGCTGCTTCGGTGACGGGAAAGACTTGATGGGGTAATGATTTTAATTTACCTGCGATAAACTGTTGGCGTAATTCATGGAATAGAGTTTCGATTAAATTGGGGTTGCTGTGGGAAACTTCTAATAAATCAAAGGGGAAATAACTAATATCTGCCCGTTTTGCGGCTACTTCCTCTTTACTCCAGATACCCACCTTGCCAATTTCGACCAATCTACCGTGAGGAGATAATATTTCTAGGTTTTTAGGAATAAAATCACCGTTAAAACTATTAAGAATCAGATCAACACCTTTTCCCTCAGTTAACTTCATGACTTCCTGGGCAAAGTCTAGATTGCGAGAATTCATCACATATTTAATCCCTGAGGCTTTGAGGGTATCCCATTTACCAGGGGAAGCCGTAGCGTAAATTTCTGCACCAGCCTGTTGTGCTAACTGGATCGCCGCTTGTCCTACTCCTCCGGCTGCCGAATGAATTAAAATGCGATCGCTTGGCTGCATTTTGGCTAAATAATTTAAACCATAATATGCCGTTAAGAAAGTTGTAGGAATCGTTGCTGCTTCGTATCTATCGACTGCATCAGATGTAACACACTGGCACAACTTCTAGTTTGTCTTGCTGCTATCTTTTCTAATGTATTTTCTAAAACACTTTGATCGTATTCGATTTCCCAAAGATGAATTACTCCCCAAGTTGCAGAGTGATCTAAATGTTTCCATAGCTGTTGGAAGTCTTGAAGCTGCTTAGGGTTAACTTGATACTGTCTCTCGCCCAAATTTTGATACTGCTCACCAGGGAAAACTAAAATACAATTCTCTTTTCTTAACCCTGCGGCTAACTTTTCAGCAAATTTATTTTTCTCGGCAAAAATCAACCACTTGTTTGGTAAAATCTGATTATGATGGGTAACTCTGTCTAAATTTTGCTTTTGCCACTTAATTTCATAAATACATTTGTCTGATGACTCAGTTGGAGTACTCGAAACTAATTTATTAAGTGATTGATGACTAAGATATTGTAAAGACAAACCTGCGATCGCCCCTATCGTTTCCCCCGCATCATTAATTAACTGGAAATCGGCTTTAATTATTTGATTATCTGGCTTGACCTGCACATAAGCCCAAACGGCATTCCCAGGAGATTTAGTTAACTGTAATGATTCGATGCCCACTGGCAGATATAAACCAGCATCAGAATTTGAGTAAGCTGCACCAACTAGTTGCAAACAGGCATCTAATAAAGCTCTGACTTTTCCCGTTAAGTCTGAAAGCATCAAAATAATAAGGGTTTCAGCCCATCCTTGGTTATCAATAAGCTGAATTTAATGATAATGAACAACGAGAAAATAGGACTTTGGTATAGAGGAATAGTCAGCGATTGCGCTCCGCGCACTGGCAAAGCCAATCGCTCAATTAATAAGATAACGGGAAAAGTCAGAATAAAGCTGGGTGTAATTGATAGCCTTGATTAACTAAAGTTTTTGGTAGTTGAATCTGTCCTAAAGCCTGGTTATTCCCTTGCCAGATTTGTTTAATGCCCTGAAAACTTGCACCGTAATTTAATCCCTGGTTACTTAACTGCTGATAATAATCGGCGATCGCCTGAGGATAAAGAGTTAACTGTTGTTGCAACTCCTCTAAACTGAATTTTTTACTTGTTACTGTTTCTTTCCTTATTCCAACTTCAGCTTGCAGTACAAAGTCATCTCGATCGCTGCTAAAAATTTGCACACCATGACCTAAATCATCAGGGGTTAACAACACTTGTAACTTGATTGCCTTGTCTGATAGTAATAATGGTCGATGAATCGTAAACTGCTCTAATTTTAGATTACTTATTGCATATAATTGCTTTCCTGCTGCCAGTGCCATTTCCAAGTAAGCCGTAGCTGGAAAAACCACTTGAGATTCTAGACAGTGATCTTGGAGATATACAGGATTATTTTGATTTATTTGACTTTGAAAGCGAATTTCTGAACTATTAGCCAAGTTAAGGCGATCGCCCAGTAGAGGATGTAATTGATTGTGATAATTAAACTCATTGTTGGCAGATAATTTCCCTTGTTCCCACCAATATCGCTGCCGTTGGAAAGGGTAAGTAGGAAGTTTTAAACTATAGCGTCGCTGTTTGCCATCAAGATTCCAATTAACTTTAACTCCTTGATGATATAGCTGGGCAAGACTATTTAACATCACTTGCCAATCATCTTGTTTAGGAGACAAACTAGGCAGAAATAAAGGTTGTTGAATTAAATCAGCATCAATGACTTTCCCTATGCTTAACAAACTCGGTTTAGCACCAATTTCCAAGCAAATATCAATGTCTTGCTGACACAAAAACTTAAACCCAGCAGCAAATTTGACAGGCTGCAAGATGTGATCCACCCAATACTATGCCCCATGACAAAGTTAGGCTTAATCCCCCAAGATATCCATAGTTGGGCTAGGGCATATTCAACTGTATTGCAATAGGCTCTAGTACTCTAACAAGTTTGAATTGAGGGGTAAATCTTCTGACTCCGAACTCCGAACTCCGAATTTCGAACTTTTTTGAGCATCCATCATTTCAAAATTGGCAGACTACTAGT
>JASJDX010000067.1 GCA_030064975.1 Pleurocapsa sp. MO_192.B19 | reverse complement strand
GCACAAGCAGAGACGCCCAAGCTAGGATCTTCAAAGACGGTGATTCGGTCATCAACTATCTTCTCCCCTAGTTTATCAGTCAAGGGAGAAGCCTTTTGCACTACAGATTGACCAGAAAAAATTGTGCCGAACATCCTGCCCATAGTACTACTAACGGCACTAGGAGTAAACAGCACAGGATAAGTACCACTAGTGATGGTTGCTGTATCTTCAGCACGCTGATATTTTTGAATTAGCTTGTGTAAAATTTGTTCATAATCAGGCTGGCGATCGCGGGCTACTTCATAGGTATAAGCTTGTAAAAAGTCTTCTCCTCGTACTAAATTACCTGAGATCACCGCACTAAGACTTTGGCTATTTTGCTCAGTATAAACATTAGTTGTAGTAGCGAGCTTTTCTTGGCTAGAGCGACTATGAAAACTGACATCAACCAAAATATCGGAGTTGTATTGATGAACTTGGCTAATTAAATCTTCTCCCACGTTAACTAGCTGTTCAGTCTTGGGGTATTGATAATCACTTTTAGACTCAATCGAATTAACGTCTTGGGTAAAATCAAACTCTACTGGATCGCCAATTTCGGCAGTAGCGATCGCCGCATCGACTAAATCTGGGAGGCGAGTCAAATCCGTAGAACTAGCAAACCCCAATTTATTATCGGCAATCACCCTGAGGGCAATTCCTTCAGAAGCTTTAGTTTCCAAAGATTTTAAACGGTTGTTGGCAAACTCAATAGGAGTATCTTGACTGGCAACATAATAAACTTCTGCTTTGATCCCTTTTTTATTCGCTAGGTCAATTACTTGCTCAACTATTTTATCTTTCAATTATCTTGCTCCTTTCTCAATAACCTGTGTCAAATTAATTTATCTTTTATGGTTGGGCAAAGGAAAAGGGATAAAGATCAAAGGTAGCGAAAAAGCCAACTTATTATTTGCTACTTGTAGGAGTCAACGGCCGTTGACCCCTACTTGCTACTTCTTTTCTCATTCCTCATCCTGAAAAAAACTATTCTTCTTCCCAGTCAGCATTACGGGCTTCACTGCCGCCACCGACGGTAACTAAATCGATTTGCTGGCGATAGTAATCAACGCTTTTCACTTCTACCTCCACGCGATCGCCTAAACGATAGGCAGTACGATTTTTTCTACCTACCAAACAGCTATTACGGGAACGATATTCATACCAGTCATCTTTGAGCGAGCTAACATGTACTAAACCTTCTACCAATAAATCTTCAATTTCTACAAAGAAACCGTAAGACTGGACTCCTGTAATTAAGCCCTCAAAGATTTTACCTGTACGTTCCTTCATTTGTTCAGCTTTTTTTAATCCTGCTAGGTCTTTTTCCGCATCCTCTGCCTGTTTTTCGCGATCGTTCAAAAAGGGCAACATAGTCTGAATATCGGTGGCGATTTGATCTTGAATATTAGAGGGCAAAACGTTCCAATTAATTTGTCCATGACAACTGCTACTATTGAGGTCTACGCCATGTTTTGTCCTACTATGACGGCGATCGCGGCCGTGTTCAAAGACAGCCTTGAGGATACGCTGAATAATCAGATCAATATATCTTTGACCAGGGGAAATACAGTGAGTATAACCATCTTCGTAAGCTAAACCAAAATGTTTACCTGGTTGAGTGGAATACTTAACTGGTTTAAAAGTGCTTTGTAGCAGATAGTTTAAGACCATCACCGCTGAAGAAGTAGCAAACTTTTCGGTAAGCCTTTGATAGTCTTGGGAAGTAACATTGTCTTCAACATTAATGTCTAATTCTAAACCTAGATTATTACCTAGCTTGAGTAAATCTTCTAATTCTTCAACATCTGGTTCTGCTTGAGTACAATAAACACCTGGTAATTCTAAAGCTTGTAAATGTTCAGCAACTACTTTCCCCGCTAGAATAGTCAACTCAGTTAACATTGAATGCACAGGCAAACTAGCAACTCCTGTGATTGTTCCTACCCTTCCTTCGTCTTTATAAAGGCTACTAATTTCTGGTGTAGTTACTTCTAACCCACCACGTTGTAAACGTTGGGCTTTCACTAGAGGACTCAGGGTGAAAAATAGATCTTTGAGCAGAGGAACAAGAGAAGCAAGCTTTTTCCCAGGTTTTTTGTCTTCACTGATTAGGGCTTGAGTTTCTTGATAGGTAAGCTGATGATCTACTGTAATGACCGTCGGCGCGATCGTATATTCAGTAATATTACCCTGGGGATCGAGAGTAATCATAACAGAAATTGTTAAACGATTTTTGCCTGGTATTAAAGAACAAAGCTTGCTAACTTTTTCGGGAAATATTGGTAAAACTTGCTTGCGTAAATTAACGGCGATGCCGCGTTTTCTGGCTACACGATCTAAAACTCCATCTTGTTCTATGTAATGAGCCACGTCTGTAATATGTATTCCTAGCTGCCAGTTGCCATCTTCAGTTTTTTCCAGAGTAAAAGCATTTTCTATCCAAGGGGTATTATTTAAATTAGACTCTGCTTCAATGGTAAAAGTCAGCTTATCTCGTAAATCTTGACGAAGTTTAATTTCCGCCGCAGGAACACGAGCAGTAGGAAGTTTAGCCGTAGCAGCGATCGCCTTTTCTGGAAAATCTTGGGGTAGGTCGTGTTTACAAGAAACAATATCCACATCCGCAGCTTCTTCAGCGTCACTTCCCAATACTTTGGTTACTTTACCCAAGGGTGGATGTTGCCCTAAGGGATAACGCAATACAGAGACATGAACCAAATGTTCTAAAGCTGCCTCTAAATCTTGACCATTTTCTTGAAGGTTGAGTTCAAATAACAGGCGATCATCTAAGGGTATAGCCCGATATTTTTCTTCTTTGGTGGTGACAGTAGCTAAGAGAGAAGGATTAGAGCGTTCTAAAATCAATTTAACTTCTCCTTCGGGAGAGCGACGACGACTACCTTCTTTAATAATTCTGACAAAAACCCGATCGCCATTCCAAGCATTACTTAGATGGCTTTCTCTAACGTAAATATCATCGGCATTTTCTTCATCTTGGATAGCAAAGCAAAATCCTTTACTAGAACATCTCAACTTAGCCTCTACCACGTCGTCTTCGTACACACGGCGGTATTTACCTCTTTCTTTGGCTAGCACCCCAATTTTTTCCAGAGCATCTAAAGTAATCTGTAATTTTTGAATGCTCTCCTCGTCTTCACAACCGAGTTTTTTTTCGAGATTTTTGCCCGCGACTAATTTATCATCGACGAACTGGGCTAATAGTGTAGCGATTGAAAATTCCATCTAAAAATTATCCTTATCCAATTTTAGTGTAGTAACTTACGACAGAAGCGAAGAAGACTATGTTAACTCGTACTCAATGTTGGCACTCTTCGTGCTAACCTACATTACTGCCAGGGTGTTGTGAGACGCAAATTACCTGTTTCTCGGTCTGGTCTTCCCTGGAATTAGTGGCTTTTTAACCCAACAGAGATAAGATAACCAAATGTAACTCGTTGGGCTTTGGTTCAATATTCATTGATTCGGTAAAACGAATTTGAAGCTAATAGTTCACTAAATTTAGATGCTTTAGAAGAATAATGGAAAATATTGAATACCCACTATCTTACTTTTTTAGCTCGACAATTTCGCTTTTTTCGGTCGTCAAAGAAAATTGATTGTGGATCTTAGTCACAAAGATAACGAGTTAATTCATAGCCAATTCTGTATCTATTGTAAATTCTCTATGCTTATTGGCAAATTTCTTTTTTCTCAGAGCAATAAATAGTAAATTAGTACTAAATAATCAAACTAAAGTAAAGTATAGATTCAAAGATATGATGCTAGCTAAATTTCGTAACCACTATCCCCAAGGAAGTTTAATTAGTGAACTAGTGGAAATTGACCGAGGACTCTACATTGTCAAGGTTTCAATTCAAATACAAGATCGAATTTTGGCTACTGCTTTGGCGGGGGCAGATCGAGTTGAAACCGCTGAAGATGCTGCGCGAGAAAGAGCGATCGCTGCTTTGGTTTTAGACAATCATCAACCTATTTCTCCTCCCATTAACTCAGTGGCGAGTCCAACTGTTGCCCCGCTTTCTCCCCAGTCTATTCAGCCAGTATTTACTGGGGAACACCAGTCACCGCAGGCACCGTCGCCCGTAGGCGGTGTAACGGTGACTTCAGACTCACAAGACAACACAAAAAGCAATCATACAGTTAATCATACTAAAGTGGTTAATTTTGCTGAAGACCAGTCCGAAATACCGCCGCAGCCTAGTATCTCTCAGCAAACTATCAGTCCTCCTCTGATATTGGAATCTCCTGCGGCACAGCTACCCCTAGATTCTGGGGTTAACCAGACAACTCAACCAGAAATTCAACCAGTTGCCGATCATAGTAATTTATTTGGTGATACTTCTGTCCCAGAAGCCTCCCCCACAACTGCCGTCAATGAAGATAGCAAAAATGAAGATAGCAAAAATGAAGATAGCAAAATTTTTCCCGAACTTTCTGCCCCTAATGCTAATTCGGTGAGTAAAACTGAAATTGGAGAAATTGACTTTAATGAAATTAAGCAAAAAACTGATATCGAAATAAAAAGATTAGGTTGGACTAAAGACGATGGGCGAAACTTTCTCAAAAGCCGTTATGGAAAACGTAGCCGCCTTCACCTTACCGATGAACAGCTGTTAGAATTTCTTCATCATCTGGAAAATTTACCTAACCCTAATTAGTAAAGCTTAATAAAATATCTGGGATTTGTTAACATCAAATATCTAAAGCACAATTAATACTTGTGTCATCGTGTCAAAATAGCAATAATAGTATAGAGTAAAGCTCAAAGAAAGTTTTAGGAGTTACTCATATAGGAGAAACCCATGTTACACCGCAAGATTTATCAAATCTGTCAAGATGGTCGTGAAGTTTGTATTTTCTTGCGGGATCAACAACGCTGGATCGAAAGCGGTCATATTGTTGATTTCGAGGGGGATATTGTGACAATCCGCTATGAAACAGAAGAAGACGATGAAATTAGTTCCTGGGAGGAAATGGTACGTTTAGAGAGTATTGGTGCTGTCACCCAAAAACTCGCTTCAGTGTCTAAAACAAATACTGAAATTGTAGTTTCTGATGATTGCCCAGAAGCTGAACAAATTCATCCTCAATACCCAGAACATAACCAAGATTAATCAATGAGAAATCAATACTAAGCTGTTAAATAACCAAAATAATCAAAAATAATTCAAAAATAATTAATACTTGAAAACTTACGCCTAGCTAGACAAGTCAACTATTTTCATCTATTGGTTCAAAAACTGGGCAATAACCTTCAGGAATTACTTTAAACCCATATAGAGGGGAAGACCGATTCCAACAACGTTGGTTACTATAATGGCGGCAACGATTACAGCAATCTAGATCTGATGACATTCTGGCTCGACTATTAGAATTTAATAGTTCTCGTTGGGATACTCCCCTAACCACCAATTCTTCGCCTTGCCAACGAGCCTGAACAATACCAGTATCAGCAATGTTTTTCCAGCGAGGATCGCTACTAATAGTATCTGGTAAACTAATAGCGATCGCCGAACCGATTTCATTGAGTTCTCCTTCATAATAAACAGGCTGAGGAGCTTTGGGCTGCACAAAGCGATCGCCAATAGGCAATTCAACTAAAATTCCCTGGACAGGAGAATGAATTTGATAACGGTTACGTAACTCTTCTAGACTAGCTAATTCCAGTAGATAATTGAGAGAGCCGTGGGTGAAAATAACGTGTTGCGGTCGTAAATTATGAATTAACTGAGTAGTATTACGACCGTCACTATGCTCTGCTAATAAATAAGTCTCAATATCCACATAGGATAAATTATGCAGTAACTCTAATCGTGGCGAATCTGGGTGTAAATATTCTTTGGGGTGTTCAGGCAGCAATACCAACCATTCTTCTGTTTCGTCAGTTAGATACTGCCAAAGATTACTTTTGTAATCTACTAAAAAAACTCCTGGATTTTTGCTAGGAATAAAGCTACCAGGATGATTGAGCCTTCTCATCCGAGGACAAATTCGTTCGTCCCAAAATAAAGATTGATGTTTAGCAAAATTTTGGACAGATAAAGGAAACTGAAGCAGTAACTCTAAATAAATATCGCAGGTTACAGCAACGGAGTTATCAACCCAAATATCGAGATCTCGCCCAGTAAACTGATGATGAGAGCGGAGCAATTTGAGTATTTCCTGTCCCAACCCAATTGGAGGCACAGGTAGCAACACATTTTTTCCTTGAGCTAAGGCTTGGTTAATACGCTCCATTAACTGCTTTTCTTGTAGACGACGGTGGGGATGACGCACCGTACCGTAACTGCCTTCTAAAATCAGTACATCGGGAGCTAGTCCCCGCAGGTTTTCGATCGAAAGTCCTTCTACTAACTGAAAATTAGAAACGGAAAAATCCCCCGTATACATTACCTTGTAGTTACGCTCTGGGGTAGTATGAGTGATTATAATAGCAGCAGCACCAGGTAAATGTCCCGCAGGAACTAATTCTATTTGTAAGTCTGTACTAATATGAATTGGCGATCGCCAAGGTAATGTTTGACACCAGTTTAAGTTTCCTTGGCTGTCTTTGTCTGTCCAGTAAAAAGGCAGTAATTTAGCTGTAACTTCACTAGTATAAATTGGTAGTTCAGGAAAAGACCGATGTAATTGTAATAAACCACGGCAGTGGTCTTCGTGGGCATGGGAACAAAAAACCAAATCTGCTGGAGGCTTATCTTCCTCGGGAAAATTCTGTAAATCTTCCACACCACAGTCTAACAATATACGGTATTTACCCATACTTAGAAGCAAGCAGACACCTTCATCTTCATGACCTGCCGCATACACTAAACAGGATAAAGGCAGGGAACTAGATAAAGCTTTTCCCTGACTTTTTCTCATACAACTAACTCCTAACAACCTAGACCTGAATAACTAAACTAATAAACACGAATTGTGCCTTTGTTTTAGATCTTAAGTTATCGGACAGACAAAGTTGAATTTAATCTAAAGAGAAATTAAGCTCCAGCAAAAAATTGGCTCCGCCTCAAGAAAAAATAAACTTACACTAAGACTTGAATTGTTGTCTCTTAAACTAGTGAAAGTGGGGATAAATAAAACACTTATTCAAAAAGTTGGAAATCTTCGCTGGAAAAAACTTCAGACTCCAATTCCTGACTTCCTCCTAGTGACACTAGTGTGCTGAACCATTGCCATCATATTTATCAGTATCGTAATAACCGCCTTTAGTACCAAAAAACAAACAAGCAATTGTAAAAATACCTGTCAAGACCAGGATAATTAATTTGACATCCATTGTTTTAAACCGTGTTTATGAAACTCCCTCTACATAATAGTCCGATCTACTAAATAGAATTCTGCAAAAAATCTATTAATCGAAAAGCTGCCCGCTCTCAGCTTTTAAATGGGTTCTTCTACTGCTTCGGAAGATGATTGGGCTATGGGCGCAGCCAAAGGAATTTCTTCTACTTCAGGGAGTTTTTCCAATAGGAGACGAGAAGACTGATTTCCCCCAGACAGACGTTTTAACAGCTTAGGTCTAGGATCGTGTATCAAATAATAAATTTCGTCGTCTATTTGCCACTCTTCGGCTGCTACTGCCACCTGAAGACTATCGCTCCGCTTGACTAAAAGAGGTAACATTTCTCCTGCACGAATCAAAGCCTGTAAATGAGCCAATTTAAAAGAAAAATCAGGTTCTTTTAACACCGTCCAACCCAGCTTCATTTGTCCGTCATCAATATAGCTATTCCAAGTTTTGATTTGTAATTGGGGAATCAAGGCTTGATTAACTTTTGTTTTACCGTTATTTTCCGCAGAACTATTGGTAGGAAAGACTGCCAATACTCTGGGAGGCTGAAATTCTTCTACTGCCCGTTGAGCCAAAACCAAGTTAACCTCACCGTTATTGGTAAGAGCTAAAAATGTACCCATAGATTCAATTCCCGCTTCTGCTAGCACCTCAGTATCAAAGGCACTGCTTTGAAACACAGGCAAATTATCTGCTTCAGCTTTTTTACAGGCTTCGGCATTCGTATCAATCATCACTACCGACTCACCCAATTGTTGAAACAGACGACCTACAAAACGACCCAGAGGATTACAGCCAATAATTACGGCTCCTCTGGCATCGCTGGAGGTAATCTGTAGCCAACTGGCTACCCATCGTGCAGTCAAACCTTGGAAAAAGACTGTCATCAAGATAGTTAAAAAAACCAAAGCTTTAATAGCATCTCCCCCGTTAATTCCCTTTTCAGTTAGTAAAATGGCAAATAAAGAGGCAACAGAAGCTGAAACAATACCTTTCGGCGCAATCCAAGCCAAAAATATTTTTTGTCGCCAGTTCATGCTGCTATTCCAAGTACAAACTGCAATGCTGATTGGTCTTACTACTATCATCAAGACAAAAACTGCTAGCACACTACCCCAACCCAAAGCAAAAACACTATCTATAGATAGATCGGCTGCCAAAAGAATAAACAATACTGAAACGCAGAGGACAGTAAGCTGACCTTTAAATCTTTTGAGTAGTCTTTCTTCAGGAATGCTTGAGGCTTTGAGGACAATACCTGCTACTACTGTTGCCATTAAACCCGACTCACTGCGTAAACTTTGTGAGAAAACAAATAGCCCCCATACTGCGGCTAAAACTACCAAATTTTTTAGTTCTTCTGAGAGATGGTTCGCTCTTTTGAGGAATGCCCCCAGTAACCAGCCCCCAAAAACTCCAACGATAGCTCCGATTCCTAAACGCAGTACTAAGCCACTCATGATTTCCAGGGGAGCAGCACTAGTATTGAGGATAGTATTTAATACCACCACTGCTAAGATTGCACCCACAGGATCAATTAGGACTCCTTCTCCTTCTAGGAGCGTTGCCACTTGACGGTCTACTCTCACCTGTTTTAATAAAGGACCGATTACTGTAGGTCCTGTTACTACCACTAGAGAGGCGTAGAGAAAAGCAATGGACCAAGGAAACTCTGCTAACCAGTGGGCAGCCATCCCTCCGCCTATCAGGGTAATTAAAGTACCAATAGTTACTAGATTGCGTAGACTACCCGAAACTTTGCCTAACTCTCGTAATTCTAAATTTAGACCCCCTTCAAACAAGATGATCGCAACGGAAAGAGCAACTAGTACTTCTAATCCCACACCAAGTTCGTGGGGATGGAGTATGTTGAAAGAATCTGCACCTAACAAAATGCCAAACAACAATAAAAAAACAATGCTAGGGACTTGAAAATATTCTGCTACTACTTGTGCGCTGATACCTGCAAGAACGGCAATAACTATTTGTAGGGTGATTTCAAAAGATCCTTCCATAAGCTGATTAAAAGATTAGCGTTCTAGGCAGATTGTCGGTCAGATTAGTAAAGAAAACAATTTTTTAAATGCTTAACTTTATTAATAGTTAACTTACTTTATTTGGTTCTGTTTTTTGTGATTAAGACTGGTGATTTTGTAAGTAAAACTGACTGCAAATTTTAATTAAGTTTAAACTGTTTTGCTGTGAAACATTTTAACATCTCAGTTAAAAATGAAAATTTTTAACACTTGAAAAAAGCTGTCGTCTGTATCAGCAGAATAAAGATAGACTGACTAAGGCGAATCTATTGATTATGATGATTATGAGAAAATGAGATTAGACATCAAATCAATGTTATAAACCAAAAATTACTTTTGAATATCTATATTCCTACTAACTTAATTGAAAACACTAATAATTTAAACTTTTTTAATTGTCTCAACTTATGCCATCTCATCCTACATCTACCTGGAAACGATCGTCCAATAGAGTGCGCCAAGATGAAACTTGGCTGGAGTTCTTTTGTATTGCTGGTTTGTTTTTAGCGGCACTAATTTTATTCTTGATTAATTTAGGCGATCTTCCTTTATTAGATCTAAATGAAGGAATAGTAGCACAGGTTGCCAGAGAAATTTATCGGGAAACAGGAAAATCATTCAACTGGATTTTCCCTACTTTGTGGGGAAATCCCTATTTAGAACAACCTCCTTTGGTACATAACTTAATTGCGATCGCTTATAAAATTGCTGGCGTTAATGAATTTACAACTCGTTTACCTGGAGCATTACTTGGAGCTGTCTCTGTTCTTTTAGTTTATAACATCGGTCGCGAAATTTTTGTGGCTCGTATTCCTGCTTTATTCTCCGCCTTAGTTTATTTAACTTGTCTTCCAGTAGTGCGTTTTGGGCGATTAGCAATGTTAGATGCTCCTTTGCTTTGCTTTGAGCTCTTGGCGTTTTGGGCAATTTTGCGTTCGCGTCGAGACTTAAGATGGTCTTTGGTGGCAGGTTTGGGTTTCGGACTGATGAGTTTAACTAAAGGAATTATCAGCATACAAATGCTGATAATTGTTCTAATATTTCTAGCTTGGGATACTCCTCGTTTGCTCTCTTCGATTTATTTGTGGGTAGGGTTGGCTCTGGGAATTACTCCAGGAGTTGCTTGGTATGCTTGCCAATGGTTTCATTACCACGAATTAAAAACTACTCTCGATTTTGTCAACTTATTTTTAGGTAAAATTTCTCTGGCTAAATCAGAATTAAAACAGCCTGCTGGATATTATCTAATGCTTAGCCTACAATACATTGTGCCTTGGTTTATGGTGATTATTGCTGGTTTAAAATTGGCTAGTAAAAATCTTCATTGGGGATGGGGTAAGTTACTCACAGTTTGGGCAGGAGTTTATCTGGCTCTGGGTTTGTTACTGCTTAACCATGATTATTGGTCTATTTTACCTTTATATCCAGCATTGGCGTTGGCGACAGGAAAAAAGTTAGACGTGATTCGTAATTTACCTAGCTATATAGCTTATCCTCGTATTTGGACTTACGGTTTTGCTGTGATGGCAGTTATAGCTGCTTTTGCTGGACTACATTGGGGTATAAAAGACTATATAGATTTTTACTTGCCATTTATCTGTGGTTCATTGGCGATAACTTTTGCTGCTACAGCAATGTTAATTGCTCAACAAGAACAACAATTTATTCCCTTACTGTTTTGGGGTCTTTTTGTCTCGATTTTCTTACTAGTTATTTCTCCTCACTGGCTATGGGAACTAAAAACAGCAGAACCAGTTAAACCTATTGCCGACCTAATTAAGCAATACACTCCACCCAATACCATAGTCTATACCTCAATGTCCGACGTTAGACCTAGCCTAGACTTTTATAGCGATCGCCATACTGTACCCCAATCCCTTGCTAAGCTTAAACAAAATTGGCAACAAAATTCTTCTGTTTATTTATTGGTCGATCCTGAAACATTAAAGGAATTAAATCTTTCTCAAGAGGCGATCATTAAAGATCCTGAGTTTAAATCTCTTAATTGGAAATTAGCTATCAAAAAACCCTCGTCCTAGATCTGACAATGGCAGCTATTACAATGGCAGCTATTAAGTGAGTAGAGAATTACAATTGCAATATAATGACAAACAAAATTGAGGATGAACGGCTGATTATTTAAAAATCAACCGAAACCCTCTAATCAATTACTTTATATTTTTAAACTTCTAAATAACTATCTTTATAGCTACGTTACAGATATTTCATGAAAGTTTATTCTTCATCATCCGCGCCAATTTGTCGTAGATGAATATGTTTCCTCCCCAAAGTTATTTCAAACTCATCTCCTTGTTTTAGACCCATTTTCTTGGTATAAGCAGAGCCAATCAACAAGTTACCATTAGATTGAACACTAATGCGATAACTGGCAGAACGTCCACCTCTACCTTGACCATTAGAAGTGCTGTCTAATTCAATTCCTTCAGCATCAATTAGTGCATTAAGGAACTTCATCATATTGACTCGTTCTACACCATTTTTTGTGACTGTATAATAGCCACATTCTCTAGCTTTTTCCTCTTTAGAGAGGTTACCTAGCTCTTTTACTTTATCGATTAATGTTGAACCTACTAAAGGTTGTGGTTGTGTTGCTTTTGCCATTAACTTGAAACAACTAAAAATTTATTTGGTTTACAGATTTGCTTTTAGCTAAAGTTATACAAAGGTGAGATGTTTTACTTTGCTATCTTCATATAGAACTATATTACACTTATTGAGCATAATGAACTAAATTAAAATTTAATTTTAAATTTTATAGATCTAGTTAATTGGCACGATAAAAAATGAACATTGTTAACTTTGTAAAAAAAATGAGTTATACACACATAAGCTTTACCAATAATTTATAAAACAGTAATGAAATTAACGACTCGTGGTCATTATAGTGTCAAAGCATTATTAGATCTTAGTTTGCAGCCAGGATATCGACCAACATCAGTAAAAATGATCGCCCAACGACAGGATTTACCCGCACCTTATTTGGAAAAGTTATTGATTGAAATGCGACGAGCAGGAATTGTTAAATCGATTAGAGGAGTAAAAGGAGGTTATCAATTAGCCTATAAACCAGAACAAATTTCTTTAGGAAAAATTTTGGAGGCTGTGGGAGAAACTATTGAACCTTTACCTAAATACTCTCCTGATAATAATCTCGCTGAAGATTGGGTAACGTTTAGTTTGTGGCAAAGATTGCATCAAAAATTAAAAGAAGCTTTATATAGTATTACCTTAGCTGATTTATATTACGATGCCCGCAGTTGGCAAGCAGCCCAAGGAGAAGAAAATAATTTTGTTGTTTAAGCTAAAAATTGCCCATGACTAAACTCAAAAAATCTCTAGTTTGTGAAGGAGGTTATAATTTGTGGCGCAGTTTCGTTTTCAAGTATTAGTCGATCGCTAAATAGTAGAGGAATGTAACTGCTCTATTTGTCGTAAAAAGGTTTTTTGTATTTAATTTAATTGTCCTCCCAGAAAATTTTACTCTGCTTTAGGGAGAGGATATCTTAATTTCTGATATTCTGTAGTATATAAGTATTTTTTTAAACTTTTAATTCGATTTGTGGCATTCATTCTTTTTATCATCCTCGCTTTCACCCAGACATGATTGATGTTAATATTTACTGCCTATATCCAAACTTAAGCAATCAATTTACAATTAGATCTTTCGATACTCAAGGACACTTCGCTTTAACATGACGAAGCCTGCTTTAACTTAGTCAAAATTAAGAAAATAACCTTGATAGAATTCTTACTTAATCATCTTGTGGTTGCTATTTTCTTGACGCTACCAATTCAACATCCCAGCGTAATTTTATTGTTAGCAGCCTTTGAAGATTATTTAATTGGCGATCCTGGGACATTGCTTCATCCTGTACAGGTTATAGGGTGGCTGATTCAAAAATACACAGATTTAACAATTAAGTTTTGTCAAGTAGGTTGGCAACGTCGTTTAGCTGGAGTATTTCTGGGCTTAAGTTTAATTGTTGGTAGTGGTATAGTAGGTTGGCTAATAGTTGAGAGTTTTAAGATTGTTCATCCTTTATGGGGATACACGAGCGAAATAGTTTTACTGGCTAGCTGTTTTGCGGGAAAAAGTTTAAAAGTTGCGGTACAAGATGTTTTACAACCGCTTAATTCTCAAGATTTAGTAACGGCGCGTTCCCGTCTAAGTTTATACGTTGGCCGTGATACAGATAATTTATCAGAATCAGAAATATTGCGGGCATTATTAGAAACCATCGCCGAGAATACGGTAGATGGAGTTACTGCCCCTCTTTTTTATGCTATTTTGGGGCTGTTTATCCCAGGATTGGGTTCTGTACCCTTAGCATTAGCTTATAAGGCTGCTAGTACCCTAGATTCAATGGTAGGGTATCGCCGTGAACCCTATACCGATTTGGGTTGGTTTAGCGCGCAGCTAGAAGATCGTTTAACTTGGATTCCCTGTCGCTTAACGGTGATAACTTTGAGTTTATTTTCTGGGAAACCTTTAAAAGTTTGGGGAATTTGTTGTCGAGATGGAGTCAAAGATCCTAGTCCCAATTCGGGTTGGAGTGAAGCAGTTTATGCAGGGATTTTGGAAGTACAGCTAGGGGGTAAAAATATCTATCAGGGAATTGTCAAAGAAAAACCCTTATTAGGAGATGCGGTAGAATCGATTTCCATGGATAAAATTAACCGTGCTCTAACCCTAACTCGCTACTGTTTTTTATGCTGGCTAGGAATTGCAGTTTTAGTTTCATAATATTGGGTCAAATTCGTCAAATTCTTATTTATTTCTCAGTATTTAGTTAGCTTCTCTTCAGCTAAGTTAGAGATATTGAAGCTGTAAACTATATCCAAAAATGTTCGGCAATCCACCCTGATAATTAGTTTTTGCATAACTGTTTTTAGTTCATCATATAAATAAGTAGCCAAACTGTCACACGTAGTTGTCAACTTCAGGGAGTATTGAATTATGGGTAATTCAACTTTTAATTACAATCGTTGAACCTTTATTCTTAACCAAACGTCTAAACATATAGTCGGACAGTTCAAATAACAAGAAGTATCGCTGACTTTTAATCAGTTTATAAGGAGTCATAACTGTACAGATGCCCAAAGCCAACATTATCGAAAAACCAACCCCAAAAAGCAACTATTCGGCAGATATGGTCAGAACCTATTTGCATGAAATTGGACGGGTACCCTTGTTGACCCATGAGCAGGAAATTGTTTATGGAAAACAAGTACAGAAAATGATGATCCTGTTAACCGAAAAAGAAGAGTTAGAGCGTCAGCTAGAAACCCAACTCAGTCTGAAGGAGTGGGCCACAAAAGCCCAAATGAGTGAAATAGAACTTAACAGGGTTATCCAAGAAGGTCAAAGAGCAAAACGAAAAATGATCGAGGCAAACTTGCGCCTGGTAGTAGCGATCGCTAAAAAATACCAGAAACGCAACATGGAATTTCTCGATTTAATTCAAGAAGGAAGTCTGGGTTTGGAAAGAGGTGTCGAAAAGTTTGATCCCACCAAAGGATATAAATTTTCTACTTATGCCTACTGGTGGATTCGTCAAGCCATTACCAGAGCGATCGCTCAACAAGCCCGTACTATCCGCTTACCAATTCATATTACCGAGAAGCTCAATAAAATCAAAAAAACCCAAAGAGAGCTAGCCCAAAAACTAGGACGTAGCGCTGACCCTAAAGAAATAGCTCAAGAATTAGGTCTTAAAACGTCTCAAATTCGTGACTATCTGAGTATTGCCCGTCAGCCAATTTCTTTGGATGTGCGGGTCGGAGACAATCAGGATACAGAGTTATCAGAATTACTCGAAGACGATGGTATTTCTCCAGACCGCTATGCAACTCAACAGCTATTACGCCAAGATTTGTACAGCTTGATGGCGGATTTATCTCCCCAGCAACAAGAGGTGATTTCTTTACGTTTTGGTTTAGAAGATGGAAAAGAGTTATCCCTGGCTAAAATCGGTCAGAGAATGAGTCTTAGTCGCGAGAGAGTCCGCCAATTAGAACATCAGGCTTTAGCTCAGCTAAGAAGGCGCAGAAGCCACGTTCGGGAATATATTGCTAGTTAAAACTTTCGATATATTTCCCTCAATAACTGGCGATCTACACAAGTTTGTTATAGATTCGATCTATTAATCTATGATCTATAACAAAAGTGAGGTCGCCATTATATTAATATTACAAATCAAACAACTAAGACAAACCCCTGTTAGATACCCTGGTATTTTGGCGGGGGTTCATGGCAAAATAACCATCGAGTCCGATAATTATGGTCCAGAAAGTGTCGTCTAGACCAAAAAACAAGCGATCTTTTAGGATTTGCGTTCTCTGCGGTTGGACTTGTTCCCCACAGTGAATTCTCAATTAAGTGGTGTAGGAGTAAATAATGACACTATTCAATGAAACGTTAAATGGCAAAGAAAGTAAGAACATTTCTATTAGCAGAAATGGTAAATTAAATAGCCTTAGTGCTGCTTCTAGAGCAGAAGCAATACAAGGTTGGCTAATTGACAAATTAGCCGAAGTATTAGAACTTGAGCCGAATCAAATTGATGTCAGACAAAATTTTGAAGAATATGGTTTAGAATCTGCCGAGGCAATTAACTTGTCGGGGGATTTAGAAGATTATCTTAGTTGTCGTTTACCACCAACTTTGCTCTGGGATTATCAAAATATTGAAGCCCTAGTTCAATATTTAGCAACTAGTAACCCACATCAGGATCGGGTAAATTCTGCTAATGATTTAGAACTTTCCTCGTCTGGAAGTGTAGCTGATTTATCGGTAAATATTGACAATAATCATCAGCTAGAAATACCACCAGAAAATTATCAGTTTGAAGAATTCCCCGAATATAAAAAATTACTAGCACAACAACAGCAAGTTGACAGTTTGGGTAATGGTAATCCGTTTTTTGTTCCCCAAGAAACTGTAGTTAATGATCGCACTACTATTGATGGTCGTGAATTAATTAACTTTGCCACTTATAACTATATTGGAATGTGTGGCGATCCTCTAGTATCTCAAGCAGCCAAAGATGCTACAGATATTTATGGAACTTCTGCTTCCGCTAGCCGCGTAGTTTCGGGAGAAAAACCGATACACAAGGAATTAGAAACAGAACTTGCCGACTTTATTGGTGTTGAAGACAGCATCGTTATGGTTGGTGGTCATGCTACTAATGTTACTACCATCGGTCATCTGTTTGGCAAAAATGACCTGGTTATTTATGACTCTTTGAGCCACAACAGTATTCTTCAAGGGTGTTTTCTCTCTGGGGCTAGTTTAGTCGCATTTCCCCATAATGATCCAGAGGCTTTAGAAGCTATTTTAAGCGATCGCCGACAGCGTTATCAACGGGTACTGATCGTGATTGAAGGTGTATACAGTAGCGATGGAGATATTGCAGACTTACCTCAATTTATTAAACTCAAGAAGCAGTATAAAACCTTCTTGATGGTGGATGAAGCTCATTCCATGGGAACAATTGGTCAGACTGGTCGTGGTATCAGCGAATATTATCATATTAATCCGCAAGATATTGATCT
>JASJDX010000541.1 GCA_030064975.1 Pleurocapsa sp. MO_192.B19 | reverse complement strand
TGAGACAGTCCGTTGGCGGGGGAACCCCGCTTAAAGGAACTGTCTCACCCTTTAGGGGGTCTGACCGCTGCTCCCTGCCCCCTGCTCCCATGCAACCTAATCGTAAAGTTAAATGCGAAATAGCGCCTATGCCAAGTCCAATTTTACGCCAACTAGATTTCCCGAATATTTTTACCTTAACTGGCTTAATAATAAGTTTATTGTCTGCTATATTTGCTATCCAAGGTAACTTTTATCTTGCTGCTATTTGCCTTATATATGCAGGTTTAACTGATATGTTAGATGGCGTAGTGGCTCGCAGTATGCAGCGTACCCAATTACAATCTGAGGTAGGTAAACAACTCGATAGTATTGTTGATGTTTGCTCCTTTGGTTTCGCTCCTGCTATTTTTGCTTACTGTTTTGGACTTCAGGATATATTTTCAATTACTTTACTGATTTTTTATGTTGCTATTAATTAATGCGCTGCGATTATCCTATTTCAATAGTACAGGTTTAATCAGTAACGAAAAAGAAGAGTATTTTACTGGTTTACCTGTTACCTATGCAGCTCTGTTTATTACCCTGGCTTTTACTGCCAGTGTCTTTGTTTCTCATTTTGTAATGAAATTAATTCTTGATGGAGTTTATTTCCTGCTAGCCGTAGCAATGATAGCCAATTTTAAAATGATTAAAATAACAGGTATTTGGTATGGCATATTTGCTGTAGGCGCGATCGCGCTGACGGGATTTTATGGCTGGGCAATGATTTGGGGGTAGTAGTTTGGACAGACAAAAAACTGAGGTTCGCTACCGCGATCGCCAAACTGGAAAAATAGTTACGGAGAAGATAATTGGGTCAACTATCTGGCGCTGATTATACGAGGTTATACGTTAGTGCTACTTTTTGCAGCAGGAAAAATCAATTTTGATGCCGACTTGATTCGAGATTCACGGCAGAGTCTAGAGGTTCAGGTCTTGGCAGGCACTCAGTTAGGTACAAAATCTCAGGAGAACTAAATGCCTAGTTTTATTTTGATCTGGTTTGGACAAGTTATCTCCCTCATAGGTTCAGGTTTAACGGGCTTTGCCCTTGGGGTCTGGGTCTATCAAACTACGGGTTCTGCCACCCAATTTTCTCTAATTTATCTATTCACTGAACTACCAGCCATTTTAGTTGCCCCCCTCGCAGGAGCGATCGCAGATCGTTGGGACAGACGATGGGTGATGATCCTAGGTGATATTGGTTCGGGACTTGGCACTGCTGCCATTGCGCTATTACTGTGGTTAGGCAAACTGGAAATTTGGCAGATTTACCTTGCTATGGCATTTAGCTCCACCTGTAAGGGATTTCAGTTACCGGCATATTATGCAACTCCGACTCTCCTCGTTGACAAAGAACATTTTGGTCGTGCTAATGGCATGATTCAATTGGGAAAAGCAGCAGGACATTTGTTTTCACCCATACTGGCAGGGATCTTAGTGGCAATAATTCAAGTACGAGGGGTAATCTTAATTGATTTTGCGACTTTTGGTTTTGCCTTATTGACCTTGCTAGCTGTGCGTCTGCCGCCCCATCAGAAAAGCAGTGAGCAAAACAGAAGCCAAAGCTCACTATGGGTAGAAATTAGCTATGGCTGGAACTACATCCTCGCGAGACCTGGATTGCTAATGATGCTGATCTTCTTTGTTGTCACCAACTTTACGATTGGTTTAGTTCAAGTTTTGACCACACCAATGGTGTTAAGCTTTACCAATGCCCAAGTACTTGGTCGGGTATTGTCCCTAGCTGCCAGTGGTTGGCTATTTGGTGGCATTTTGATGAGTACCTGGGGTGGTCCCAAACGACGAGTTTATGGCGTCTTCGCTTTTGAGCTAATCCTGGGAGCCTCAATTTTCGTCGGAGGACTCAGACCTTCCCCAGTTTTGATTACGGCTGCTGCTTTTATGTTCTTTTTTAGTGTACCGATCATTACTGGTTCTAGTAATGCCATTTGGCAAGTCAAGGTTGCACCAGAAGTTCAAGGTCGGGTCTTTGCCATGCGAGGCGCGATCGCTTGGTCATCTTTTCCTCTAGCCTATATCGTTGCGGGTCCCCTGGCAGATTATATTTTTCAGCCACTCCTTGTACAGGGAGGATTACTTGCCGATAGTATAGGAAAGTTAATTGGTGTTGGAGAAGGACGAGGCATTGGTTTACTATTTATTTTGATAGGAATATTCATTATCTTCGCTACTATTGTTGCCTATCAGTATCCTCGCATTCGCTTGGTAGAGGATGAATTACCCGATGCCATAGCTCATTCAACTTCTACAGCAGATAGTAAGAATGTAGTAAAACCATAGGGATCATGTCTTTGTCTGATCGAGAACCACCTCAATCCGAAGCAAATCATGGGAATATAAATGAAGATAGGGAAAATTATTTAAAATATATTGAATTTAATAGCCAAAAACAAACAGGGAAAACGAGTAAAATCAGCCTGAAATTACTTGGATTGATTTTCAGTTTATCAGCTATGTTAACAGCTATGTTAATTTTTCTGCTCACTGCATTTGGTCAGAATTTTTTCCCAAAAACTAAAAGTAATCTAGAACAAAAAGACTCAGCTCTAGTTAGTATTCTTCCTGTGGAAACAATGGTTATTAAACCAGTAGACTCCTATCCAGTCAAACGTAGCTATACAGGCACTATTGTTCCTCGCCGTAGTAGCGCCTTAAGCTTTGAACTTGCTGGTAAATTAACTCAAATTACTGCTGATGAGGGCACTCGTGTTGAACCTGGCACACCCCTTGCTTTCCTAGACACCCGCACTCTAAAAATTAGGCAACGAGAATTATTAGCACAGCACAAACAAATGGTTGCCCAACTCAAAGAAATGCAAGCAGGCTCTAGAGCCGAAACCATTGCTGCTGCTAGAGCATCAGTGAGACAATTAAACCAACAGTTGCAACTTGCTCGCCAAAAAAGCACTCGCCGAGAAAATTTGCACCATGAGGGGGTAATTTCTCTAGAGCAAAGGGATGAAGCGACCAATGAAGCTAATATCCTACAAGCCCGTTTAGATAATGCGCAAAGCCAATTGGATGAACTACTAGCTGGAACTCGTCCCGAACGCATTGAAGCCCAACAAGCACTCATTGAACAACAAGATGCTAAGATTGCTAATCTAGAAATCGAACTGGAAAAAAGCATTCTTAAAGCACCCTTTGCTGGAACAATATCTGACCGCTTAGTTGATGAAGGAACGGTTTTAGAAGCGGGTCAACCGATCTTAAAATTAGTAGAAAATAATCAATTAGAAGCGCATGTTGGAATACCTGTAAATTCAGCTTCCTCAATTAAAAATGGTGACATCTTTGCCTTACAAATTGAACAAAAAAGCTATCCAGCAGAAGTTACTTCAATTGTTCCTGAACTAGACCCTCAAACCCTGACATTAACTATTATTCTGGCCTTAAAACAGGGAGCAGCAACCAAAGTTGTGCCGGGACAAGTCGCCAAATTACAACTAACTGAAACAATTAATAATCCTGGATATTGGTTGCCCATCACCGCTTTAGTAGAAACAGAAAGAGGGTTATGGTCTTGCTATGTATTGGCAGAAAAAGAAGATATTGCTAATAGTCAGCAAAGAGTTTTTCGTGTTGCACAACATAATGTAGAAATTTTGCACAGTCAGAGCGATCGCGTCTTAGTGCGTGGTACTCTCCAAGCAAACCAACAAGTAATTGTTGACGGAGTCCATCGTCTTGTTCCTGGACAATTAGTTAGCGTTAGCAAGCAAAAAATTCGGAACTAAAATCATTTTGTAAATACTATAAAAGACTTATTACTTATTACTTATTACTTATTACTTATTGAATGTGGAGCCTCTTTTACCGTAATACCAAACTACTTATCCTGACCATCTGCCTAATAGTGGTTTGGGGGATTTCCTCCTGGCAATTAATCCCACGGATGGAAGATCCGCAGTTAAGTCAATGGTATGGCTTTGTACTTACCCCCTATCCTGGAGCCAGCGCCCAAAGAGTAGAATCTTTAGTAACGGACAAAATCGAACAAGAATTACTAGAAATTGACTCGATTAAAACTATTAGCTCTACATCTAGTATTGGTAGTTCTTTTGTGACAATTGAGTTAAAAAATACGGTGCAGGATTTTGAGCAAGTCTGGAGTCAAGTCCGCGATCGCCTTTCTGATGTCACCCCTCAGTTGCCCCAAGGTGCTTTAGCACCAGAATACCAAGAGGTTAACCAAACAGCTTATACCTTTATTGTTGGTCTCACCTGGAATTTAGACTCCCCAACCAACTATGCAATTTTGCGTCGCTCTGCGGAGCAACTAAAAGATAAATTTCGCCTCATTGCTGGGACACAAGAAGTGGAGTTATTTAGTGAACCGCTAGAGGAAATTATCGTCGAGATTAATCCAGCTCATCTAGCAGCTTTGAATCTAACACCGCAAGAGCTATCTCAACAAATTCGCCTCAGTGATGCTAAAGTTCCTACTGGCGAACTGCATAGTACCGACAATGATCTACTTCTAGAAGTAGCCAGCGAACTAGATTCTTTAGAAAGGATCAGACAGATTCCCATCCGCTTAAATAATCCAGGTCAATTTTCTCGCTTGGGGGATATTGCTGAGGTTACCAAAGGGATCAGACAGCCACCACCAGAATTAGCTATCATCAATGGGAAACCAGGAGTAGCTTTAGCTGTGCGTATTGAACCAGAGCAACGCATAGACAGATGGACAGCTACAGCCCACCAGATTTTGCAACAATTTCGCCAAAGCAGTCCCGTGGGGATCGGTCTGGAAATTATTTTAGATCAGAATCGTTATGTTACTAAACGACTCAATGGTCTGTTCAAAAATCTGCTCCTCGGTGCCTTATTTGTCTTTGCTACTACCTGGTTGATGATGGGAGGAAAATCGGCATTGGTAGTAGGATCTGCTTTGCCCTTATCCATACTCATGGTCTTGGGAGGAATGCAAATTCTGGGCATTTCTCTGCATCAGGTTTCAGTGACAGGACTGATAATTGCTTTGGGGATGTTGATTGATAATGCGATTGTTGTTGTTGATGAGGTGCAATACTCTCTCCAAAAGGGAATTCAACCTCAAGCAGCGATTTCTAGAGGTGTCAGCTACCTGGCTATTCCTTTGCTCGCTTCTAATTTGACAAGTATTTTAACCTTTATTCCTATCGTCTTACTACCTGGAGATGTGGGGGAATTTGTGAGAACAGTTGCTATCAGTCTGATCCTGGCCTTGATTAGCTCCTTATTTCTGTC
>JASJDX010000066.1 GCA_030064975.1 Pleurocapsa sp. MO_192.B19 | reverse complement strand
AGATCGGCAATAGTAGTATCTTCAGTTTCTCCTGAACGATGGCTAATTACGGAACGATAACCACTTCGAGTCGCCAAGTCAATTGTTTCTAGTGTTTCGGTTAGTGTACCAATTTGATTCAGTTTAATCAGGATGGAATTACCTACACCCAAATCAATCCCTTTTTGTAATCTGGTTTTATTGGTAACAAATAAGTCATCTCCCACCAGCTGGATTTTCGCTCCCAACTTTTCAGTTAAAGTTTTCCAGCTATCCCAATCGTCTTCGTGTAGCGCATCTTCAATAGAAATAATCGGATACTTCTCCACTAATTCTGCTAGATATTCAATAAATTCTTCAGAAGAATGGGCTTGACCATCATAGGTATACTTCCCATCTGCGTAGAATTCACTAGCAGCGACATCCATTGCTAAAGCGACTTCTTCTCCTGGCTTGTATCCTGCCTTTTCTATCGCTGTAATTAATAAATCTAAGGCTTCTTGGTTAGAACCTAAGTTTGGCGCATAGCCTCCCTCATCTCCCACGCCAGACAGCAGGTTTTTCTCACCTAATACTTTACTTAGAGAAGCAAATATCTCTGCCCCCCAACGTAAAGCTTCTCTAAAAGAATCTGCCCCCACAGGCATAATCATAAATTCTTGGAAATCAACGTTATTTTTGGCATGAGAACCACCATTGATGACATTCATCATGGGTACGGGCAAAACGTTAGATAAAGGACCACCTAAGTAACGATAGAGAGGTAAATCTACTTCCTCGGCAGCAGCTTTGGCTGTGGCTAAGGACACCGCTAGGATTGCATTTGCCCCCAAATTCTTTTTGTTAGGCGAACCGTCTCTGTTAATCATAACTCGATCGATGGTTGCCTGTTCTAAAGCATCCATGTTTAACAACACAGGAGTAATTTTTTCTTTAACGTTGCGGACTGCGGTTAAAACTCCTTTGCCTCCGTAGCGGCTTTTGTCATCGTCTCTTAACTCATGAGCTTCAAAACTACCTGTAGACGCACCACTAGGTACTTGAGCTAATCCCACCACCCCTGTTTCCAAGCGCACCTCTGCTTCGATGGTAGGGCGACCACGGGAATCTAAAATTTCTCTAGCGGCGATCGCTTCAATTACGGCTTCTGATTGATTTAGCATTAATTCTCCTCTTTAACTCTTTATATGTATATCTTTGTTGAGATGCGATTACGCTACCGTGTAGCCTTCGGATCGAAAATCAATATATCTTTTTTTGTGACATTAAAGTGAATAATCAATAGCTATTTATAGGTTTGACCAAAGGCTCTTGTCTTTGTAGCGAATAATAGTCAACGGTCCTTGGCCTTCAGAAGACGGAGCCTGCACTGATCGGTGTTCCCCGGTCAAGAAGCAAGAGGCAATAGAAAAAGTCCTTTAATCTTTTCCCCGTCTTCAAGAATTCTAAGCCTAGAGCCTAGTTTACTTACACCTCCACTAATATCTCTGTTTCCTTAGCTACCATGGCTAAAATCAGGTCGATCGCTCGATTGGAATAGCCCCATTCGTTGTCATACCAAGCTATAACCTTAAAAAAGTTATTGTTTAACTCCATACCTGCACCAGCATCAAAAATACTAGAGTGGGGATCGCCAGTGAAATCTGTAGAAACTACAGGCTCAGTTGTATAGCCTAAAACACCCTTCATTTCCCCTGCGGCGGCTTCAGCCATGGCTTGGCAAATTGCTTCATAGCTAGTTGCTTTTTCGGTACGGAAAGTCAAATCAACTACCGATACATCGGGGGTAGGCACACGTAATGCCATCCCTGTTAGTTTTCCTGCTAACTCTGGCAAGACTAATGTTACCGCTTTGGCTGCTCCTGTAGAAGCAGGGATGATATTTTGTGCTGCACTACGTCCAGAGCGTAGGTCTTTTTTGCTAAATCCATCTACGGTTGGCTGAGTCGCTGTCATGGCATGGATAGTAGTCATTAATCCCTCGACTAACCCAAAGTTATCGTTAATTACCTTGGCAATGGGAGCAAGACAGTTTGTAGTACAGCTGGCGTTAGAAACAATCACATCTTCCTGGGGATCAAAACTATCGTGATTAACTCCTACTAGCAAGGTCTTGACCTTATCTGGATCTTTAGTGGGTGCAGATATCACAACTCTTTTTGCTCCTGCGGTGAGATGCTTTCCTGCTCCTTTATGGGTGGTAAATAGCCCAGTACATTCAATTACGTAATCTACTTGGTATTTCCCCCAGGGCAGTTCTTCTGGATTTTTTACAGAAACGCAGGGGATATATTTGCCATTGACTACAATGCCGTTTTCCTGTGCCTCTACACTACCTGAAAAACGACCATGAGTAGAATCATACTTGAGAAGATAGGCGATCGCTTCGGTCGGGACAAGATCGTTGATACAGACGAATTCTATGTTCGGATTATTGAGTCCAGCGCGAAATACTAACCTGCCAATGCGCCCAAAACCGTTAATCGCTACTCTGACGATTGCCATTGAGAATACTCCCTACTAGGTTGGTGTTTATGAATAAATGCTAGTCAGCCCCTAATGTTGCTCAATTGATATTTTTCTTCAATGGGGCTTTATCTTTATTAAATCGGTAAAACTTACTTTTTAAATACTCAAATAATTAAAAAAAAATTAATTAATTGCTCAAATGTTGAGGGTGAACAATTATAGATTTTCTTAATACGAAATCATGAGAATGTCTAATTCTATAACTCAGTCAATCAAGGCGATTACTTTAGATATCACTAATAATAAATTTAATTCTTAAAGCTATTTAATCCTTGAGATCTAATTTTACAATTAGACTTACAAATTTAAAGTTTTACAATATAGTAAAAGATTACTTTAAAATAACAATCAGTGGTATAAGTAAATTGACAGATCAATCAAAGCAATCTCCCCAATTACCCAAATTACCCACCTCAGCTATTGAGTCCGATCAAAGCTTACAGGCTCAAACTCAGCGATGGTTTGAGTATCCAGTCAAAGCTCAACCTCACCATACAGACTATGCAGGAAATGTCTGGCACGGTACATATTTAACCTGGATGGAAGAAGCGCGGGTAGAGTATTTGCGGTCTATCGGTATTGAGTTTGCCGATTTAGTGGCTTTGGGTTGTGATTTGCCAGTAATTGAACTATCTCTGCGCTATCATCTACCAATTCGCCTGGGAGTGTCAGCCATAGTCAAAACTCGCCTTATAGAAACTAAAGGTGTCCGCATTAACTGGGATTATGAAATTCAGTCCTATGACAGACAAGAATTATTTGTGACAGGAAAAGTAGTTCTAGTGGGAGTAGATCGTGAGAAAGGTAAAATCATGCGTCAACTACCGCCCGCATTTCAAGATGCTTTAATTAAACACGCTATAGTCTAATTAAGGTCACGGCTATATTACCGCCAAAACAAACGTCTACATCAGTTCCAGGAGTGCGATCGCGTTTAGCATATTCTCCTTGGTAATAATACGTATTTTCTTGGATGCGAAACTTTACGGGTAAGGGATCGATGCTAGGTTCACACAAGACAATTTTAGGTTCAGGCTGATCTGATTCTAGATGGGGCAAATTAACGTTCCAAAAATTACCAGGAGGTAACGGACGAGACAACAAATCCTCTAACACTCTACCCGTCCAGCGAGTTGCCACCTGCCAATCAATTACTAGAGGTCGTTTAATCCAATGAGAAATAGCAATGCCAGGAATCCCATGAATAGCAGCTTCCCTAACTGCGGCTACCGTACCCGAAATATAGACATCTGTGCCAAGATTTCCTCCAGCATTGATACCCGATAAAACTAGCTTCGTATTTTTGGCTATTTGGTTAATTGCCATGCGAGTACAGTCAGCAGGAGTACCTTCTAAAGCATACTCCTTAGCCGACCTTTGCTCTAGCTTAATTCCTCGATTAGTAGTAACCTGATGTCCACAGCCAGAATACTGTTGATCGGGAGCAACAATAATACTTTCTCCTACAACAGCTTGTTGCAGGGCACGAATACCAGGAGCATCAATACCGTCATCATTAGTTAAAATAATCGTCATTTATGTTATTGAAAATATATTTTGCGACTGGATTACTGATTACTGTCCCAAGTAAGCTTCTAGTACCGACTCATTATTTTGAATCTCTTCTGGTGTACCTTCTGCAAGATTTGTACCTTCTGCCAAAACCCAAACGCGATCGCACAAGCTCATAATCACATCCATATTATGTTCAATCACCAAAAAAGAAATCCCTTGTTGATTCCAGTTCATAATATGTTCACAAATCTGATTAATCAAGGTGGGGTTAACCCCTGCAGCTGGTTCGTCCAACAAAATTAATTTAGGATTGGTCATTAAGGTACGAGCCATTTCCAACAGCTTTCTTTGTCCTCCAGATAATGCTCCAGCATAATCATCAGCCTTAGATGCTAACCCCACAGACTCCAAAATATCCATTGCTCGTTCTTTATTTTGTCGTTCTTCTGCTCTCAATTTTGGTTGCTGAAACCAAACCTTGAAAAAATTCTCCCCTGTCTGATTTGGTGTCGCCAACAACATATTTTCTAAGACTGATAAACGAGAAAGTACCCTAGCCACTTGAAAAGTGCGAATAAAACCCTGAGTAGCAATCCTATGGGGCGGTAAATTATGAATTGGCTGGTTATCAAACAAAATTTTGCCACTATCAGGCTTAATAAAATTAGAGAGCAAATTAAACAAAGTCGTCTTTCCTGCTCCATTAGGACCAATTAATCCTGTAATACTTCCGTGATTAACTTCTATATGAGCATTATTTACTGCTTTGATGCCACCAAAGCTCTTAGATAATTTTGTAGCCTTGAGTAAAGAGTCTGCCGATGAATCTTGTTGCACTATTTTTTAATTGTTAAATAATATATTTATCCATTTAGTAATTTATCTAAAGTACCAAAAATATTTCTATCCCTATCTAAACCAAATCAAACAGAATGACAACTAAGTAAGTGTCCAGTATTCAACAGACATTTAGTTAAAGAAAAATTAAGGTAGTAAATAGAATGGAGCAAATCTTAGTTCATTAATGACTCAGCTAAAATCACAGCGTAATCGTACCAGTTTAAGTTCAGAGGGAACAGAGGAATTGAACTCTCGTATATCGCCTTGGATGGCTAAAATAATCTATCCTCTAGGATGTTATTTAGTTTTACCTCTTTTCTTTGGCAAAATACAAATTACGGGACAAGAAAATATTCCTTTACACGATCCGGTAATTATTGCGCCGACCCATCGCTCTCGCTGGGATGCTTTTATTGTGCCTTATGCTGTAGGCAGATTAGTTAGCGGCAGAGATTTACACTTTATGGTTACTGCTGATGAAGTAAAAGGATTGCAAGGCTGGGTTATTCGCCGTATGGGGGGATTCCCTGTAAATACAGAACGTCCTCAACTCAATAGTATACGTCACAGTATTAAACTATTGAAGCAAGCTCAGGAAATGTTGGTAATTTTTCCTGAAGGGGGAATTTTTCATGACCATCAAATTCATCCCCTCAAAAGAGGAGTCGCTTTAATTGCCTTACAAGCTGAAACAGACAAATCGAACAGAAGAGTTAAAATATTACCTATAGCAATTCGCTATAGTAAGCTAGCTCCTACCTGGGGAACAGAGGTCAAGGTAAACATTGGTTCACCTATAACGGTAGCTGACTACCTTAGTAGTTCATTACGAAAAAGCTCTAAAACCCTAACTATAGCTTTAAAAGAAAGTTTGCAAAAACTGTATAAAAATTATGAAATGTGACAATGATAAGTATAAAGCTTAAGAGAGAGGCTTAAACAAACGTAAATAAAATTTCCAATTTACTATAGGGAAACTTTAAATGCTATGAGATTTGACATAATAATACTGATTAATGAGTTTATAATGTCGGCTTAAGAGTCGATAAATGTCAAGATTGTTCGATCACTTTTTGTATAAAAGCTCCTAGTGGTCGTCTGTCACAAAACGTAACCAAAACTCCAATAGAATGGAGTACGTTCAATAGCTGAAAACATCCATGTCACATCCTGAGCCTAGAATTCAATGCTCGAATCATCAATGCGGAGCGTCTAATAAACTAGAAGCTCTTGTTTGTCATCGATGTAATACGCCAACGATCAGACGCTATCTATGGAGCAATAAAAAAGTAATTTCTAACGATCAAGAGCAAACGTTAATTAATGGGAGATATTTAGCGTTAAGCACTCAAATATTTCTGGATACTCAACCAAGTAAGCCGCCAGTAACACCTGAAGAAGTTCCTCAAGACATTGTTGCTTATCTGCAACTTTTTCCTTGTTATCCTCATGTTCCGCAAGTCTACGGCTTATTAGATGGTACAGATGCTTGGTTGTTGGATTATGGTACTGTACCTAGCAATGTTTCTGGAAAATTAGATTACCCTGAGCAACTTATTCCAGAACTTAGATATTTATGGCCTAGTGCAACGGCTCTTCAGCAACTTAACTGGCTGTGGCAAATAGCCAAATTATGGAAACCTTTATCCAGTAAAAAAGTAGCGTCCACTTTACTCAATCCAGATTTAATTAGAATTAATGGGCAGGTAGTGCAAATTCTGCAATTGCAGTCTGACGAAGATAATCAACTCAGCTTGAGAGAGTTAGGTGATTTATGGTCGCAGTGGGTAGAAGATGCCAATCCTAGTATCCAAGATATGTTAGAACAGCTCTCTGCCCGTCTGGAGACAGGTATTATTGAAAAAGTTACTCAAGCGATCGCTGTATTAGATAGAGCTGCTAATCAATGTAGAAAAGCTCAACAGTACTCTTATCGGATTTATGCCCTCAGCGATTCAGGCCCTAGTCGCAATAACAACGAAGATGCCGCTTATCCTGTTTATAATCAATCAAATTATATTCCTGCATCAGAAAATTCTTTGGCTATTGTATGTGATGGAGTAGGCGGTCATGATGGCGGGGAAATTGCCTCTCAAGAGACAATTAGGTATCTGCGGAGCAAAATATCCAAACTAGCTCTAGAGGAACACAGTCATAGCCCAGAAAAAGTATTGGTCAAATTAACCAAATACATTAATGGGACAAATGATATCATTAGCCAGCGCAATGATACCGAACAGCGTCAAGAAAGGCAGCGTATGGGTACTACCTTAGTAATGACTCTTTCCTGCGCTCACGAGATGTATATTGCTCATGTGGGCGATTCCCGCATTTATTGGATTACTTCTAATAGCTGTCACCAAGTAACCATTGATGATGACCTCGCCTCGCGAGAAGTTCGCTTAGGTTATGCTGTCTATCGAGATTCTTTACAATACCCCTCTGCTGGGGCTTTGATTCAAGCTTTAGGAATGCGGGATTCAGCAGCACTTCATCCTAATTTGCAACGTTATATAGTTGATGATGACTGCATCTTCTTACTTTGCACAGATGGTCTGAGTGATTTTGACCGTGTGGAACAAAATTGGCGACACAAAGTATTACCAGTATTAGAAGGTAAGCAAGATCTAGTTAGTGCAGTTAAAGATCTAATTGGCATCGCTAATAATAAAAACGGACATGACAATGTCACAGTAGCTTTAGTTCACTGTCAAGTAACATCTCAAGCTGATGCTTCCAAGATGGTAGTTTCTTGGTCGGATGTCGAGTTTGCCATGAGGGAATCTTCCTTGTGGTCTGATACTAATTTGACTAATTCAATTGTGACAGACTCTAATTCTGTTGAAACTCCCCCAGCAGAAACCGCCATACCAGAAGAACAAATTGGCGAGCCATTATCGATCAAAAGTCAACCGAAATGGTTAAAACCACTAATTTTATTTTTGATTGTTTCTCTGGTCAGTGGATTAATTGCGCTTTTCTTAGTAGAAAAATATTTTCAAAAACCAGATAATTCTAATCCCGCTGTGGATAGTCATTCTAATCCCGCCGTGGATCTCAAGAATCAGAAGTAATTCGACCAGATAAGTAATAAATTTACGCCAAATGTTTTGGTACGATGGTAAGTTAGTTGATTTCAACCAGCTACATTTAAAGATTAATGAGCCAGGATTGCTTTATGGAGCAACAGTATTTACTACAATGCGAGTGTATGAAAAGTCTTTACAACATCCGTTAACTAGTTGGCAAGCACATTGCGATCGCATTAGTCAAAGTATTCAGACGTTTAATTGGCAGCAACCTAATTGGCAAAGACTGCAACAAGGAGCAGAATTACTATTAGCTCACTTTCCCATTCTGAGAATGGTCGTATTTCCTGATGGCAGAGAATGGATTACGGGTCGAAATCTACCACCTGACTTAAAACAACGTCAAGCTCAAGGAATAACTGCCTGGGTCGCTATAGAACCTCTATTTAAGCGAGATTTAGCTCAACACAAAACTGGTAATTATTTAGGGGCTTATCTAGCCCGCAATCAAGCTCTTAACTTCAATGCCCAAGAAGCAATCTTAATCGACCATCAAGGTAATTGGCTCGAAACCAGCACTGGTAATCTTTGGGGATGGCGAGATAATTGTTGGTATACTCCCAGTTTAGATTTAGAAATTTTACCAGGGATAGCGAGATCGCGGTTACTTAATTTTCTTCAGAACAATAACATCAATATTGAAGAAAATATTTGGACTTATGAATTTGTAAAAACACTCCAAGGGATCTCTTACTGCAATTGTGTAATAGAAGTAGTCCCAATTAAAAAAATTCTCTATTCAGAAAATTGTATGGACTATTCTATCGTTAATTTTCCCCAGACTTTAATTAGCCGTTAATTCAGTAACAATCCGCTCAATTTCTTGAACAGCATGATTAGGGTTACTTTCATCATAGGTTGCCATTAATTGTTCCATTGCCGAAACTTCATTGCTAATAGCATCTAAAGTATCTTGTATTGGCTGTAGCTGTTGCTCATAAAAATCAATCTGGGACTGCACCTGAACAACATTAAGATTTAACTCCTGCCAAATATTTTGTTTCTGGACTATATCTAACTCTAATTCACCTTTTTGAGTCTTCTGCTGCTCAAGCTTGGATTCTAATTGTTCAATACTCTGTTCTATTTGGGCTACCTCTTGAACTAACTCTTGCTGTTGCTGCTGAAGCTTTTGATATTGTTCCTCTAAACCTTGCTTAATTGGTGCTAAATCAATATCTTGAATCTCAGAATCAAAATCAAAATCAATTATTCCTTGACGACGTTTTAAAACTCTCGAATGTTGTAACAAAACCTGGTGTCTTTCTTTCAAAGAACGACGTTGACCAACTAAAGTTTGATCCAGCATTTTTTTTGCTTCCCGTTCATCTGCTAACTCTTGCTCTAAAGTCAAGCGTTCAAATTCTCCCATCTGAGAAATCTTGGCTTCTAGTTCTTCTACAGCTTTACATTGCCAACCCAATTCTTCTTCTTGGTCGTTGACAAATCGAGCTACTTTTTCGAGGTCTTTTTTCAGGTTGTCGACAATTGCTTCCAAATTTGGCAAAGGCATATTCTCCAACTCTTGGAGATCAATTTTCTGTAAACTACTCGAATCAGATTCAGAACCTATCAACATTTGTCGCATATTGTCTTGAGCTTCTGACTGTAAATTAAGAAATCGAGTTAGTTCTTGCTTAACCTCTAAAGATTTATGTTCAATCCCTAACTGTTGTTCTGTCTGGGCAATAGAAACTATTAAAGATTGCACTTTTTGTTTTTTCTCAGATAATTCCGCTGCTGTGCGTTCTAATTCTTGACGTTTAGTTTGAATGTCTTGAGAACTTTGTGCTAAATTTTGCCAATGAGGCTGAAGAATCTCTTGTTGGTTTTTGACTGCACCCGCAGCTAAATCTAATTTGTTTTTCAGCAAACCACCAGAATTAGTAGCAGTGGCTAAAACTTCTAGTTGTTGTTTGATTTGAGTGGCTTGAGCTTCATCCAAAACTCTAGATTGTCTAATTTGCTCTTCTAGTTGTTGTTGCTGTCCCTTCAACTGCTCCCAAGCACCTTGTAGTTCAGCACTTTTAGCTTCAAATTCGGCTCTTGTTTTCTCTGTTTGTGCTTTAGCAGCAGCAATTTCCGACCGCTGTTGTTCAAACTGTTTAAACTCCTCTTCCATCTGTTCAACTTGTTCGAGGCGGTTTTCCATCTCGATTTGTCGATGACTCAACTCTTCACTTTGAATTGCTAACGACTCTTTCCACTGCGCAATTTCTTGTTCTTGATCTTTGGTTTTTTCTAGAAGGCGAGAAAAATTTTTTAAAACACTAATAATTTTTTGGGAAGCTAATTCTATTTTTCCTTGTATCTGACGGTTAACTCCCAAATTAACAATAATCAAAGCTCCATCGCCAAAATCAATAGCTTCTTCAATAGCTATTGATTCATTGCCAACAATACTCCAACTGTGATCATTGCGTTGACAGGCTATAAGCTTAAGTTTTGTCTCTACGCCGCCCATAAACCCTTTACTTTGTTTTTGTATTTCTGCCAGATATAGCACTCTTGCCGTCCCCTTGATTTTTTCTGTGCTGAAACTCAGAAAAATTAAGCTTCTCTAGTTTACTGTCGATTTATTAAAATATCCAGATTAGATTCAATCATCTAGATTAAATTGAAACTTCAGACATTATTGTTGGACATTGTTTTAAAATTTAACGATTTTAATATCTCCAGCATAACCATCATCAGAATTGGTTGCCAAGGTTTTTTTGTGTTGCCTACCTTTTTCATGGCAATTAAAAATTTTCAACTTATTTAGCAATGGATAAGGAGCTTGCTAATGCTTTAAAATTCAAGACCAATATAGCTTGTGATTTGAAGCAAAAATACCTTGGATTTTGAATCTCTAGATTAAATTTAAAGTAACTTGGGAAAGTAACTCGAGATTAATTCTCAAACAAGCTGACTATCAGATAGTAAACTAAGCTTAATCATTGATCTTTATCTTTAATAGGGGTAATAAGGGTTTGTATAACTAAAGATCGATCGTCATCTAAATCTGACTAAGCTTAAAACGGCTAACTGTAGAAACAAACCTTATATAGATAGGTGTTGATAATGACGTGGCGATTGGTCAAAAAGTAGAGTATATTCTGAAGCGGAGAGGTGTTAGCTTAACGTATTTACAGATTTTATCCAAGCAATCAGTAAAATCTGGGAAATTAAACCTAACCTAGTGGTTTGCCAACCTCATTTTTTAGGTTTAAATGGAAACAAATTACGTAATATGCTGCAATACTCTCAATTTTGCCGATAAACTTAAGTTTATATGCTGTTAGCTAGCAAAGATTTTAGTGTTCCTATTTTAAAGACAGCTTCATCTAAGATGATAGTCATTTGTCTTTATCTTTTAACCGTAATAAATTGTTAGTTTTGAGGGAAAATATCTAGGCAAAACCAAGTTATTAACTTGGCTCGAAATTCAGAGTAATTACTAAGAAACCTAGATAGTTCATATTGATCGTAAGAAAGTAAGTAATCACTAATAAATAAAGAGTTGTTCGACTTTCAAAGATTATTTTGACTTTCAGAGATTATTATAGATTGCCAAGTAGACTTTAATTAAAGTATGACTTTTCGTAAATAGCGTGTTATGAGCAAAGTTCTAATCGTAGAAGATAGTTTGGCACAAAGACAAATGATTTCAGATCTCTTGAAGGGTAGCGGTCTTAAAGTAACCGTTGCTTGTGATGGAGTAGAAGCCTTGGAGCATCTGGAAACATTTAACCCTGATATTGTGGTCATGGATATTGTTATGCCTAGAATGAATGGCTATGAACTGTGTCGTCGTTTGAAATCAGACCCTAAAACTCAGAATGTTCCTGTAGTTATGTGTTCTTCTAAAGGAGAAGAATTTGATCGTTACTGGGGGATGAAACAAGGTGCAGATGCCTATATTGCTAAGCCTTTTCAACCAGTAGAATTAATTGGTACTGTCAAACAGTTACTTCGAGCCTAGATCAACACTGTTGATAATGTTAACAAACAATAGGTCAGCAGTTAACAGCATAATTATAGAGAACAGAATACTATGTTTAGTAACCCTGAACTATATACCGAGAGTGGTTTAGATTTATCCTTAGACATACAGCCATTAGAAAATCCAGAAGGAGAACTTCATCTTCGTTTTTACCTAGCATCAGGCGAAGCTTGTGCTTTCCCTGCTACTGGTATTGCTGAAGTGATGCAACAAACGCCAGATCAAATCGCGCCAATTCCTAATGCTTCTCCTCTATTATTGGGAACAATAAATTTGCGAGGAAAAGTGATTTGGGTGGCGGATTTAGGTCAATTTTTAGGAGATAGTGGAGTCCTCAAAACAGACCGTCCCACAATTCCTGTAATCGCGATCGAAGATCAAGAGCAAATATTGGGTTTGGCAATCAGCAGTATTGGAGATATGGATTGGCTAGATGTAGAGCAACTGGAAATATATAATTCCCCATCAGACAGTATGGCCCCTTTTGTTCAGGCGCAATGGCAAGCTGAAGACGAAAGCGCTCAAATTATCAACTTATTAGATCCTGCAAAGATCCTAAGATCTGCACGATGGGCTACCTAAGACTATTAAATGGTGAGAGTAATTAATTATACACATAAGTTAAAACTTATACTTGTTGACCAATATAGAGAAAACATCATTTGCTCATGGGAGTTTTCTTATTTCTTATAAAAATAAACAGCCATAGAAGAAGTCAAAACTTAAAGTAACTAACTATCAAGACTAGCGCAAGCAACAAAAACTTAGATTTATTTGGCAAGAAGCACATGGCATCAGGAACTAATTATTCACAAGAATACGGACAGGCAGAAAAAGCCTATTTAGAAAGTGATTTTGCTCAAGCAGCAGCAATAATCGATCATTTAGCTGAAGAATTCCCCGACGATCCAAATGTTTTGTTGCTGCGGGGTCATATCTATTGTTATGGATTTCAAAACTATGAAGTTGCAAGACAGCAGTATGAAAGTGTACTAGAACTAAGTGAAGAACAAGATTTACTTGATTTTGCTCATAGTGGTATTGAACAAGTAGAACAACTACAGCAGCAGTCAGAAAACTCAGAATTAGCCTTTGATGAAGGTGATTTTGAACTAGCAGAAATGCTTGATGATGAAAGTATTGATGAAACAGAAGATTCTATCGGAGTTGATTTTCCTGAGGAAGAAGAATTTGATAGTCAAGATTTTGAGCTTAATCAAGATTATGATTCTGACCTTAATGATGCAGCTTTAGATTCAGATATTAATCACGATTTTATTCCCCCAAGACAAGATTCATTAGGTAATCCTTTCTCTTCTGAAGTTGAAGCCAACTCTGAGAATTTAGCATCGATTAATGAAGACAATAATGCGGGAGATCCTTTTGCTCAATTTGCTCAAGAGCCATCTCAGGTATCCGAGGATTTACCAGCAATAGAACAACTTGGGATTCATCATAGCTCAACTTTTATGGTGGATTCAGAGGATGAAGAAGGTGATATTGCTGAATATACGGATGAAAATTTTGTAGTCAACCAGGGTGAATACGAAAACGACTATGATGATAGTTCTGAATTAGAGATTGATACAGTTTTGACCGAACCTTTCTCTATGGAAGGAAGCGAAGATTATAAGATGGAAGATGTCCCAGAACAAGAAGAGTTAGATTATCAAGATGAGCTAGAATTTGATGAAATTGATAGTAGTTTCTTTGATCTTGAAGAATTAGAACAAGGCTTACCAGACACTGGCTTGTTTAATGTCGCTGAAGATTCTAGTAATTCTAGTTTGAGTATTTCAAATGATTTGGCTGCGGAATCTAGTGAAATTAATCTAGAGGAAATTGCTATTAGTGAAGCAACTTCAACTTCCACTACATCCTTTGTAAGTGTGCCAGAAGATCCCCAAATAGATGTTAAGCAAGGAGCATTAGGAGGTTTTATTAATGCTCCCATGCATAAGAAACAGTTAATTATGGCTGGAGCTACAGGAGTAATTTCAGCGATCGCTGTTTTTGTAATTGGAACAGCTGGCTCTAGTGTACTAAATTCTGAAGCCGAAAAACCTTTTGAAGGGGCTAAAAACAGTCTCATATTAGGTTTGATTGCTGGAGCTAGTAGTTTTGGAACAGCAGCAGTATTGGGTAATTTAACTGCTAAACATGTAGCTAAAGCTAGTCAAGATTTACAAACTCAGTTTGACGATGTCTATCAAGGAAATCTTAATGCTAAAGCGACCGTCTATGCTCAAGATGAATTTGGTCAGCTAGCTAATGGTTTTAATCGCATGACTAGAGTAATTTTAACCACTACCCAAGAAGCTCAAAGAAGAGCTGAAGAAACCGAACAGGCAAAAGAAGATCTTCAACGTCAGGTAATTCGTCTACTAGATGACGTTGAAGGTGCAGCTAGAGGAGATTTAACTGTACAGGCAACTGTCACCGCTGACGTATTAGGAGCAGTGGCTGATGCCTTTAACTTAACCATTCAAAGTCTGCGGGAAATTGTCCGTCAGGTAAAAGAGGCTGCCGAGCAGGTAAACAAAGGTTCTACCGATAGTGAATTATTTGCACGTAATCAGTCTAGCGAAGCGTTGCGGATGGCAGAAGAACTGGCTGTAACCTTGAATTCGGTACAGATGATGACTGAATCTATTGAAAGGGTGGCAGACAATGCTCGTGAAGCAGAAGAAGTAGCCCGTTCGTCCTCGGTAACTGCTCTTAAAGGCGGTAAAGCAGTAGAACGTACCGTAGCGGGAATTTTTCAGATTAGGGAAACAGTATCAGAAACAGCCCGCAAAGTTAAACGGTTAGCCGAAGCATCTCAAGAAATCTCCAAAATTGTCCTCTTGATCTCGCAAATTGCTGAAAGAACCAACCAACTTGCTCTTAACGCATCAATTCAGGCGGCAAAAGCGGGCGAAGCTGGTCGGGGTTTTGCGGTGGTTGCTGATGAGGTCAGACAGTTAGCAGATAGATCGGGTAAATCTTTAAAAGAGATTGAGCAAATAGTGCTACAAATTCAAAGTGAAACTGGGTCAGTAATGACCGCTATGGAAGAAGGTATCCAAGAAGTAATTGACGTAACTGATAGAGCAGAACAGGCAAAAACTGCCTTAGAAGATATTATTCAGGTATCTAATCGAATTGATACTCTAGTACGATCAATTACTGCTGATACCGTTGAACAAAGAGAAAACTCTCGTGCTGTGGCTCAAGTAATGCAATCTGTAGAATTAACTGCCCAGGCCACATCTCAAGAATCCCAGAGGGTTGGTGGTGCGCTACAAAGTCTTGTAGGCATTGCCCGTGGTCTTTTGTCTTCTGTAGAAAGATTCCGTATTGATAAAACCGAAGAATAAAACTGCAAAATCACAGACAGTTTTTTATCTTGCTTGTGCTGTTAGACTCAACAGTTATTTCTTTCGTCGGCTTTGGTTTTATGTTTCAATAGAAATCTGCGTCTTTATTTAAAAACTACTCTATGTGTGCCGAAAGAACCTTACCTAAATTTGATGCTACTTCTGTCAAGATTACTAAAGAAGAAGGATTTGTTCTCTATGAAGATATGGTTTTAGGACGCTTATTTGAAGATAAGTGTGCTGAAATGTATTATCGAGGCAAAATGTTTGGTTTTGTCCACCTTTATAATGGTCAGGAAGCAGTTTCTTCAGGCATCATTAAAGCTCTACGTTCCCAAGGAGATTATACCTGTAGTACTTATCGCGATCACGTTCATGCTTTGAGTTCTGGTGTTCCTGCCAAAGAAGTAATGGCAGAGCTATTTGGTAAAGAGACTGGATGTAGTAAAGGTCGTGGTGGTTCAATGCATATGTTCTCTGCCGAACACGGGCTCTTAGGTGGCTATGCTTTTGTAGCGGAAGGAATTCCTGTGGCTACTGGTGCAGCCTTTCAGAGTAAATATCGCCGTGAAGCAATGGGAGATGCTAACTCTGATGGTGTTACAGTTTGCTTTTTTGGTGACGGTGCAAGCAATAACGGTCAGTTTTTTGAGTGCTTAAATATGGCGGCTCTCTGGAAATTACCCATTATATACGTAGTAGAAAACAATAAGTGGGCAATTGGCATGGCTCATGACCGTGCTACTTCTCAACCAGAAATCTACAAAAAAGCCAGTGTGTTTAACATGGCTGGTTATGAAGTTGATGGAATGGATGTATTGGCTGTTAATACTTTAGCCAAAGAAGCCGTAGCCCGCGCTCGTGCTGGAGAAGGTCCAACTTTGATCGAAGCTTTAACTTATCGTTTCCGAGGACATTCTCTAGCTGATCCAGATGAATTGCGCGATCCTGCGGAAAAAGAATTTTGGGCTAAACGCGATCCGATCAAAAAATTTGCTACTCATATGATTGAGAAGAATTTGGCTACCGCAGCAGAGTTAAAAGAAATTGATGATAAGGTGACAGCAGTAGTTGAAGAGGCGGTTAAATTTGCTGAAAGTAGCCCCGAACCTAGCCCCAGCGATTTACATCGTTATATCTTTGCTGAAGATTAAGATCACTGACGTACTAAATCAACTAAATCATTTTTAAGCAACAAAAAAGACGAGGAGTAAATTTACAATCTAGGTATTGTCTCATTTTTGAACCTCGTCTTCTTGACTAATAACTGAAGAAACAAATATTTAGTCTAAATTACTTAGTCTAAATATCCCATAAGAGCAGCAGTTTCATCTGAATCGTTAGATGCAACAGGACGATTACCCATAACGTATGAGTCGCTTACCTGAAGAGTGCTGGCGGCAATAGGACGATTGCCAGATATAGCTAGGGTACTGCTAAATTTAACACCTCCTTTAGCAACTGGACGATCTGAGCCAACAGAGGAGTAGGTATGAACTATTTCTAAGCTACTGGGTTCAATTGGTCGATTTTGAGGTAGCAAAGTTCTCGATTGTACAGATAAGGCTAAAGCTTTATCCTCTTTGGGTGCTGTCTGAGTTGTGGTTTTAGTTTCTGTTTGACTTTTTGTTGCTGTAGTTTTGGCTTTGGTACTTTTGA